>NZ_LATL02000119.1 GCF_000972705.2 Limnoraphis robusta CS-951
CTAAATATGGATTCGTCAGATACGCTGACGACTTCATCATCACCGCCGAAACTCTCATAGATATTGAGGAAATAATTCCCTCGGTAAAGGAACTCCTCAAAACAAGAGGACTGGAGTTAAATGAGGATAAAACCAATATTGTTCATGTAGAACAAGGATTCAATTTTTTGGGGTTCAATGTCCGCCACTTCCAGGGAAGCTGTCTAGTAAAACCTCAAAAGGAAAAAGTAAAACTATTCCTTAGAGAAATACGGGAATGGCTCAAAACTAACAAACACGCCAGTCCTGAAGCAGTTATCCAATACCTAAACCCCCGAATCAGGGGGTGGGGAAACTACTATAAACACGGGGTAAGTAGCGAAGTGTTCAGCTATGTTGACCACCAAATTTTCCAGGCAATCTGGAAATGGTCACTAAGCAGACATCCAAGCAAGGGGAAGAAGTGGGTAGCAGGGAAGTATTTCATCACCGCTAATGGCAGGAAATGGAGCTTTCACGCAATAGTCGAAGATAGAAATGGGAAGAAGAAAAACCTAATCCTAACGAAGCTCGGAGACTTACCAATAACCCGTCACGTCAAAATCAAGGGAACAGCATCCCCCGACGACCCCAAACTAACCGAATACTGGGAAAAACGTAGAACCAACTACGGGAAAACATACTTTGCAAGAGGTTCAAAGCTATTTAAAGTAGCCCAAAACCAAAGCTGGAAATGCCCAATATGCGGTGAACACCTGTTTAATGGAGAAAAGCTACACACCCACCATAAAGTGCAAGTAAAGGATGGGGGTACTAACAGGGAAGACAACCTAGTCCACCTACACCTCACCTGCCACAAGCACGTACATACGGGTAAATGTTCTGAGACTCTGGAGGCTTGAGCCGGATGATGGGAAACTGTCAAGTCCGGTTCTTAGGGGGGAGAGATGCGGCGACGTATGCTCTCCTACCCGACAACAAGGCAGTTAGACTATGGCGAGATGAACGGGATGTGGATAAATCTCGAATTTCTCGTTTGTGTAAAGAGTTGGCGAAAGAATTTTCTTTTGCTAAAAAACTGAACTCAATGGCGCGTCAAGCTTCGGGTGAAAGGGCTTGGAATTCAATCTCTAGTTTCTACCGTCGTTGTAGAGAGGGAACGAAGAAAAAAGGCTATCCTCAATTCAAAAAACATTGTCGTTCAGTTGAATACAAAACAACTGGCTGGAAACTGTCATCCGACTGTAGATCTATTAATTTTACAGATGGTTTCAAGGCGGGTAAATTCTCTCTTTTCTGCAATTTAGATGTTAGAAAAGATCTTCTAACCTTAAAAATCAATCGAGTTAGGGTAGTGAGACGAGCCGATGGATATTATGCTCAATTTTGTTTTGATGCAAATCGCTCTGAGCCTGGAGACTATACCGGAAAAGTAGTCGGTTTAGATTTGGGTTTAAACTATTTCTACAAAGACACTAACGATAATGCAGCCATCTATCCCAAGTATCTAAGGTCGTCTGAAAAGCGAATTAAAAAGCTACAGCGACGACTATCTAGGAAGTTTGTTGAGAGTAAAAAGCCGCAGTCAAACAACTACCACAAAGCTCGAAAAAGACTGGGGAAAGCACATTTAAAGGTTCAACGCCAACGTAAAGACTGGGCTGTTAAGTTAGCTCGATGCGTAGTGGCATCTAACGATGTCGTGGTATATGAAGACCTCAAGATACAAAACATGGTTAAGAACCATCATTTAGCTAAGTCGATTTCAGACGCGAGTTGGTATCAATTCACTCAATGGTTAGACTACTTTGGGAAAGTTTGGGATAAAGCAGTTGTTTCTGTTAGCCCACATTTCACTTCTCAGGATTGTTCTAACTGTGGATTTCGAGTCAAAAAAACACTCAGTACCCGTACTCACAGATGCCCTAAATGCAAGACAGAAATTTGCCGCGATACCAACGCTGCATTAAATATCTTGAAAAAAGGTATGAGTATTTTGGGTGCTGAGTTTAATCAATACAGTACCGAAGGGCATTCGGAATCTGCCTCAGACGAGGAAACGCTTGGGGAGACTTCGATCTCTGTTGATGAGGAGAAATCCGATTCAATAAGTCGTGTCGATGAACCAAGAATTAGCAATAGCTAAGAATCCCCTTTCTTTAGAAATGGGGAGTATGTCAAACTAAAACTTGTTCCAGAGCGTTCAGCGTGGCTGTTGAGAGCTTTGGCAGGACGAGAAGTGATTCCAGCAACAGAATTAGCACCAACTCATACGAGTCGTTCCATAGTTTATTCAGGAGTAGGTATACTTGAACCGGCGCACCCGAAAGGCCCTTCAGGTCGAGTAGATCATGATTTTAGAAAATTCATGTTGGAGCAGAATGGTGTATATCTCCGTGCTGTTATTCGTGTCAATCCACAAGTCGGTGCTGAATTACTTTTAGCTCTAGCTATTTCACCGCCTGGTTATCGCTATGAGTTCGATCTCTCCCCTGAACGCTTAGATAACATAGATAACAGTCTTGGAACAGCAGGCTCTGATGATATTGATGTCTGCACATTCAAGTTTTCCCCACTTCTTTATCTCCTTGAAGTAAATGAACTTCTTGCAGTTGATGTTGTTGCAACCCTTTGTAATGTAGCCACAGATTGCTGGTATGATCATCGCTGGAAAAAAAACAAACTGGAGGGTATGCCAAAGACTGATACTGATGGCGTAACTTTGCTTGTTGGCGAAAATAGAAAAAGCTTCAAAGGTGGTCGTCATGCCCTGTATTGGCATCGCAAGTATCCTTGGTCTCCGAATATTGTTGCTTGTTTCTTGATGACGCTAGAGGGATGGCTTTATAGTCGTCCGACTAAAGTAGCTCTCGAACATTCTCTATCAATTATCTTTGAGCGTGCTGACACTGTTGCAATGCTTGGGGTACTCATTTCGCTTGCTAAATGCGATCCCAATCTTTTGAAAAGTTCCTTACTACCTCTACTGTCGTCACTACAACTTTTAATATGGTTAGAGTTTGAATTAATCGATAAGGGACAGGATTTTGCATTCGATAGTTTTAATGCCAGGAGAAAACTATCGGAAGAAGAATATCAAGAGTTACTTGGATTTCATCGTTTATCTCACCGAAAAAATTCGCTTTTAAAGGTAACACTCCAAATGTGGCTAAAAGGAGAGATTCCTTTTGATGCAAAATCTCGAATTTTGAAAGACTGGGATAATAATCAGCTTAATTTGATTCCAGAGGTTAGCCAGCATCGTGCATTAAAAATCCGAGCTTGGTTTGAAGACAACAACTGGCTGTTAGAAGAGGATGAATATGGAAATCAAAACTTTCGCTTTGTCGGTACTTTACCAGAAGATGCTGAAGTTGATGCTAAAGCCGAATCTGCGCTTTGGAATCTTAAGCATATTGAAATCGTAATGATGTGCCGACAAATTTTAGATGGTGAGTTGCATAAGACACCAGAAATACATAGGAATTTGGTTAGTATTTTAACAAGTGAAGAACAGCTTACTTCTTTAAAAGAACGCTGGGAAGAAAAATCTTTCCTAGATACAGTTTGGGCAATGATTAGTGTTGTTATAGAGCCTCCTAGCAACGAGATAAACCAAAAAATGGAGAACTATATCACCTATTATGCTAGTGATTTTTCCAATCTACAAATTAATTTAGATCACCTAAGTCGTTGTCAGAGTTACGATATAGATGCCGAAGCTTTTCTTGCTCATGCAGCCCCTAAGTTGCTGCGAAGATGCAAATCTGAAACCTTACTTCGATCATCTGCTTTCCGTTGCCTTATTGGGGTTCGCAATTGTGATACATCTGCTTTTATGCGATCGTGGATAAGAGAATATGGGCTAGATCATACACTCACCCAAGAAATAATAAACGTAACTCCTTGGATAGCTCGCCTAATTGCACTAACTCATATAATTTCATACAATCAAGCAATTTTACAAGAGGATACCCATCTGATTCCAGTAATTACACCTCCTGAGATCATAGATCGAATAATAAGTTTAAGTAATGGAGAGTATCCTGAAATTCAGGAAACGTGGTCTAACTTACAATCAAAATTTGTAACAAAAACAATCCCTGAATTATCTATCATTGATGCTTTTCAATGGGTTCCAGAACTACTAATTCCATGTCTCGAAATAGTGTTTCCATTACTAAAATATGAATCACATAATTTCAACAATTGCTTTGATTGGAATTTTTTAGCAGCCGTATTAATACCCGTATTAGAAGTCCAACTAGACAACACACAGATTCAGGATTTTATAACTCCCTTGTGCCGTCAAGTGCTTTTTACTTTGATTCACCAAAGACAGGCTGTCTATTTGAATTACAAAGATTATCAAAGAGAAGATGGATATAGTCCTGTAAATACACGACTCTATACAGATCAATCTCAAATCTTAAACGCAGCAATAACATTTAATCCTACAGAGGTTGCTGCACGAATAAATATACTTATTGAGGCTTTAAAATCTGTGGAACTGGTAGATTGTATTGTTTTAAGTGATGTTGTAGATACTTTAAGTTACTGCGTTGTTCAGTGGAGTTCTTCAAGTATAATTGACAACTCATTAATAAATCACATAGCCTGTACAGTTGGAAAATATCTTTTTGAACTTAGAAATCAAGAAGATTCAAATCTACGATTTCTCGGTGAAACCAGGGATATATGGGAAAAATTGATCGATCTACTATGGAAGTGGTCACAAAATAATATTGAGAAAGCAACTCAAGCCGACGAATTGCTTGTAAACTTTTTCAGTCGCTTCCATGATGTATTACTTCCTGATTGGGTGTTGAGAATAAAATTGTATCGTATTGGCAGATCAACAGACTATAAACAGTTCCGCCGATTACTTTTTACAACGCTCATTCAAAACCAGAATCACTTACCTAGTAGAAGAAATGACGAAAGTGAACTTTTAGTTCAAGTTCTTGCTGAATTCTGGGATTCAGATCACAAATGGATTATGGGCAAACAAGCTCGGCTTCAAGATTTGAGGACAATACTTGGGGAATTACAGGAAATTGATGCAGTAGGTGCAAGAAAGTTAGCAGATCAAATAGCGGATTCCCTGGTTTAGCGAAGATAACCGATGATCGCCCCTGAAACGACTAAAATAGAATCATAGAATTACAGACTAAGGCTAACTGTTTTATTGGTTAACCCAAAACAGAGACCTATTTACAGCTTACAAAGCCAGTTTAGGATTTATTTGGGGTTGATTTTTGTTTAAGTCCTGTTAGAAAAGCAGTGGTTAATAAACTAACGTTTGCTGTAATTATTAACAGTTTTGAGACGTTTATAAAATCCTTGAACATTATAAAATCCTCTTTTGATGGCGTAACTGATCAATACAGTTGAGATAGTTGGGAATGGGTTCCTCTGCGATCCGACAAGCCTCACGATCAACGTTAATTAAATCATCACCCCAAAAGACTTTTCCGCAATAAATTGATTTTCCTTTATCGGGTTTCCAGTCAGGACTAATAAACTTGCGATCGCTATCGACAACCGCCCCATCAAATAAATGTCCGATACAAAAATAAACATCCTGCAAAATCAACGGAACTGAGGGACGATGTAACTGTCCTCGTGAGTTGGGACTTCTGGCTTTATATTTGCTACGAGGAAACAACCCATAAAGGTTTTTGAGAGAAGCAGAAATTAACGGTTCTCCGTTGAGGTGAGTGCGTTTGAGGGCGCCTATACTGATGCGACAGTCTACTTCTTTAAGGATAGCTGGAGCGTGCATTGAGGGGAAGCGTACAGGCTGGGGGGAAAGGTTGGGATATTCCATTAAAGGGAGTTGATCTGCATCAAGTAGTTGAACTCCATCTATAAACAGATCAGACAAACCATTACGGTTAATAATCTCATGCAGGGATACCGGAGAACAGACCCCCTCAACGACTAAAATTTCAGCGCTGGGGTTCGCCTGTCTGAGTCCTTGTAAAACCGCCCCCAAAACCCCTCGACTGACGGTAACAGGTGGGCCGACGGGATACCCTAAATTGGGCTTAACCAGAATACGTTTTGCTTGTTTAGCCGTTTGGGGAGGTTGATAAACAAAACGATCCGTTGTCTCTACTCTCACACAATGATCTATCATGCAACAATTTTACAAAAGATTTACAAAAGATTAAAACATTATAAAGTTTAAATGAAGCCTGTATAGATGAGTGCTACTCAGTAATATTACGGACTTTACAATAGCTTATTATTATAGCTAGACTTAAAAAACCTAATCAAATAGATCCACTACTTAAGTGTGATAGAGATCACAGAAAAAAACGGGTAGAATCACAAGCAGAGGATGTTTTGAGTCACGGTAGAGTTGGGAACCATCCATAATACTTAAGATCGTAAAATGCAGATTCGGTTATGTACTTATTCTCGACTAGAGATTTGAAGGGAAATAAAAATGCTATCTACCAAACAAGCTCAACTCATTCAGTTTTTACGCTTTGAACTCGCGATCCCTGCCTCTTCCATCGCTATGGCCCTGCGTCATCCCGAACAAGAGTGTGGTCAACTGCCGATGATTTTGTGGCAATATGGCTTAATCAGTTTAGAACAGTTGGATCGGGTTTTTGACTGGTTAGAACGATTTGGAAGTTATGTAGAAATTAAACCTACATTTAATAGTGCAGATCCAGATCATGAAACATCCAATGAATCGATAAATCTGTCTTCAATCTTTTTGGGGGTCTAACTTATAGTTGAGTGATGTTGACAGCCGTGTTCAATTTAAGATTAGTTCCGTAAAAGTGAAAAATTTTAACTCTTTTGAATTGGAAGCAAGAGCGATAAAATAACCCCATTTTAATCACTAATTAAAAATCTGAATAGAGTCTTATTTTTCAACAAGAAACTGACGATCAGATTGATCGAGTCATTTCAATTTGTCTAAACTCCTCCAGAACCTCTAAAATAGAATCAATTAATACCAGTCATCGAACCCCTTGTAATTTAGCCCAAATCCCTGTCTAATCAGGTTGCTAGCGCAGAAAAAGGGAGGAATATTCAGGTTAAACTACAACAGAGGGCTGAACGCATCACCCATGCTATGAATTTTGAAGAGGCACTAAGGATAACCGATGCTGTTGTTTTTGACAAGACGGGTAAACACCTGAGCGATGTTCAACGGGCTGTCGTTCAAGGAACTTGGTGTCGTCAAAAATATCACGAAATCGCCTTAGCCTATCGTTGCACTCCTGAATATCTCAAGCAAGATGTTGGCCCGAAACTGTGGCGTCTACTGTCGGATGAATTTGGAGAAAAAGTCAGCAAAACCAACTTTCGCACAGTTCTCGAGCGAGTTCAGAGTCTAAAAAATCCATCTGATGACGTTGAACCCCCTCCTCCCGTCGCACCTCAACCTCCCTCACCCATTCTCCCTGAGAAATCATCTCACCACATTGACTGGGGAGAAGCCACCGATGTTTCGCTGTTTTATGGACGTTCTCAAGAACTACAGCAACTTGAAGAATGGATAGTGACTCAAGGATGTCGGGTGGTGGCGTTGTTGGGAATGGGGGGAATTGGGAAAACTTCTCTATCCGTACAACTGGCTCAAAAAATTCAGTCAGAGTTTGAATATGTGATTTGGCGAAGTCTGAGAAATGCTCCGCCCTTATCTGAAATTTTAGCGGAAATCATCCAATTTTTATCAGACGAACAACAAGTTAATATATCCTCTGATATTCATCGCCAAATTTCTCAATTGATAGAATTAATGCGAGAATCTCGGTGTTTAGTGATTTTCGATAATGCTGAATCGATTTTACAAGAAGGTGATCGAGTTGGACGCTATTGTGAAGGCTACGAACACTATGGGGAACTGATTAAACGTTTAGGAGAAAGTCGCCATCAAAGTTGTTTACTCCTAACCAGTCGAGAAAAACCCCGAGAAATCGCTGCATTAGAAGGAAAAATTCTGAATGTTCGTGCTTTGCAATTAA
The DNA here is from genome assembly GCF_000972705.2 of Limnoraphis robusta CS-951. The sequence continues at coordinate 7,974 of NZ_LATL02000119.1, forward strand.
CGGGACTCGAAACCGAAGATTGTCAAGCCTTAATTCAAGCTAAAGGAATTTTAGCATCACCTGAACAATGGCATCAATTAATCGAACGTTACGCCGGAAATCCCCTAGCGATTAAAATAATCACGACTACAATTGATGATGTTTTTGGGGGTCAAGTTGCGGAATTTTTAGAACAAATTCAACAGGGAACCGCTATCTTTGGGGATATTCGAGATTTACTCGAACAACAACTCGGACGTTTATCTGAGTTAGAACTTGAAATTATGTATTGGCTGGCGATTAATCGAGAACCTGTTTCTTTATTAGAATTACGAACCGATTTGCTGTCCGTTGTTTCTCCTACAGAAGCGATTGAATCTTTAGAGTCTTTAAGACGGCGATCATTGATTGAAAAAAGTTCTCATGGCTTTACACAGCAACCTGTGGTTATGGAATACATGATCGAACAGTTTATTGAGCATATTTTTCTAGAAATTCAAGCCGAAAATATTGTCATGCTCAACCGATACGCCCTAATCAAATCCCAAGCCAAAGATTATATCCGAGAAAGTCAAACCCGTGTGATTCTCAACCCCCTTGTTCAACGTATTTCTGAACGGTATCGCCTGCGGGTCGAACTCCAAGAAAAATTTCATCATTTATTAGATAAACTCAAAAATCATGTTCAAGAAAAATCAGGATATGCAGGCGGAAATCTGATTAATCTCTGTCATCAATTAGAATTAGATTTAGCGGATTATGACTTTTCACATCTTGCGGTTTGGCAAGCTTATCTTCAAGATGCTAATTTACAAAACGTGAATTTTTCGGGTGCTGATTTATCCCGTTCTGTCTTTGCCGAAACATTAGGAAATACTCTGACTGTTGCGATTGGGCCAGAGAACCAATTAGCGACAGGAGACGCAGACGGAAAGATTTTATTATGGAACACAGAAGACGGTCAAAAATTGCTGATTTTTCAGGGAAAAACAGGTTTGGTAAAATCGATAGCTTTTAGTCCAGAGGGGAACTTACTCGCCAGTGGTAGCGATGATCAAAGCGTGAGAATTTGGAAAGTCAGTACAGGCGAATGTTTGGATCGCTGGCTCGGACATCAAGCAACGATTAAATGTGTTAATTTTAGTCGAGATGGTCAAATGATTGCCAGTGGTAGCGATGATCGAACGGTGCGGCTTTGGGATGTGTGTTCTGGTGAATGTTTGCACGTTTTGAACGGACATCGGGAAGGGATTCGGACTGTGATTTTTAGTCCTGATCGTGCGATGATCGCTAGTAGTAGTGATGACCAAACGATTAAATTATGGTCTACAGATACAGGTGAATGTTTACGAACGTTTACCGGAAATGCGACTTGGAATTGGACAGTTGCTTTTCTCGAAAGAACGACTAAAAATTTAGCTTCTGATTCTGAACAGTTGCCGGATTTCACCGAAAAAAAAGCCTCTAAAATTCGCTGGATTGCGAGTAGTTGTGATGAGAATACGGTGCGGTTGTGGGATATCGAATCCGGTCAATGTTTTCATACCTTAGAAGGTCATTTAGATTCGGTTTGGGCTGTTGCATTTAGTGAGGATGGTCAACTTCTGGCTAGTAGCAGCGATGATCAAACCGTTAAACTTTGGCAGCTTCAAACGGGGACTTGTATTAAAACCTTAACAGGGTTTGAAAGTCAAGTTTGTTCAGTGGCGTTTAGTCCGGATAACAAAATTCTCGCCACCGGAAGTCAAGAACAAATGGTGCAGTTATGGGATGTGGTTACAGGTCAACGCTTGCGAACCTTGCGAGGTCACAAACATCAAGTTTGGTCTTTTGTTCTCAGTCCCGATGAAAAGACTTTAGTGACGGGGAGTGATGATAATAAAGTTCGACTTTGGGATATTAAAGCCGGTCGATGTATCAAACGATTTTCGGGACATTCAGACTGGGTTTGGTCTGTTGTATTTAGTCCAGATGGTCGGATGCTGGCCAGTGGAAGTTATGATTGTACCGTCAAGTTGTGGGATATCCAGACCGGAGAATGTTTGAAAACGCTACATGGTCATAGTGATCGAATAGAAGCGGTGGTTTTCAGCGACGATGGGGGAATGTTAGCCAGTGCGAGTGATGATCAAACGGTGCGGGTTTGGGACGTCCAAACGGGGGAATGTCTACACACACTGACCGGACATAGCCGTTGGGTCGGGGTTGTGGCGTTTAGTCCCGATGGGAAAATTTTAGCGACGGGGAGTAATGATCACAGTCTCAAACTGTGGGATCTTCAAACGGGGAACTGTCTGCACACTTTAGAAGGACATCTTCAAAGAGTTCATCTGTTGGCGTTTAGTCCCGATGGAAAAAGTTTAGCCAGTGGTAGCTACGACAGTACAGTTAAACTGTGGGATGTCAGCAGTGGAAAATGTCAAAAAAGCGGGTTAGCAACAGTTGAGCGTCTTCTGGCTTTGATTTTTCGGGCTGAGGGTCAACTTTGGGTGAGTGGGAGTGATCGGGGTCAAGTGCGATTGTGGGATGTCCAAACCGGAGAATGTGTTAAAATGTTAGCCGACCAAGGTAGTCCAGTTTGGTTGGTTCATCTCAATACCCAGGGTGAGACTTGGGCGAGTGGAAGCTACGATCAAGCCATTCGGATTTGGCATCTGGAAACGGGCGAATGTTTGCAAGTTCTCAAGACAGACAAGCCCTATCACGGGATGAATATTACCGGAGTGACCGGAATCACCACCGCTCAAAAAGCGACTTTGAAAGCGTTAGGGGCGATCAATCTCAATAGTAAAAGTTAGTTTTTTATTCACATTTGCTTTGATCAAAAGCGGCTAACATCATTCCTCTCAATCGCTTTTGATTACACCAACTCACCTGAAAGTTCAATCTACCTTTACCGAATCTTTACAATTTGTCGGGCGTTCTTGATTGAAACTTTACAGTGTAAAATCAAACCTTCTATTAAACTAGAAACGTATAGATAAATATACGCCACGCTAACGTCTCCCTCTTGGATTGAGTCTGAAAAAATCTGCATCTCCTTTTAATAGCCCCCAGAAAATCTTTAATGTTCCTGGACTAAGGGATAAAAATGATTTCAGTTAACGCCAGTCATAGGAGTTACTGAGGGCGCATCTTGAAAATAAGGGGTTGATCATTGCCAACTTTAGAAAAGAAGAATCAAAATCTGAGATCTTCGCTTTTAAATTTTGGGTAAATGTCCCAAACACTTGTTGAATTAAGCTAAAATTTATTCCCTGGACTGTGAGAGGGCTAACCGTGATTAACTCTATCGGGTTCAACTCAATTCGATCTTCAGATGAGCAGAAACTTTATGCTCATCTACAATACTATTGCGAAACTGAGTCACCCCAACAGTTGATTCAGCGTTTTCGCAGCTTGTTTTTAGGTGAAGTTGAATATCCTGATCCCGAAATTTGGGCGGCTTTAAGTCGGGTTGTTGATGCAGATTTTTCTCATCAAGAATGTTCCCACATCCTGAACCGTTGTTGCTACATTTTAATTAACCGTTGGTTAAAACGCCGCAAATGTCAATGGGCGATTTATGAATTAGTCCAACTCTTTGAACTTTTACCGACGGGACTACCCCCTTGTTGGACAGCCCAACGTTTGCGATCGCTGGTTAAGCGGTTTATTCAATCAGAACAATATCACGCCTTACGTCGTTTAGCTAAAGCGTTTAAAGACTGTAAAAATACTGAATCAAACGAAGCTAAAACCTTAGATACACTGATTATTCGATATCCCTATTTATATGAACATTTTTTCCTCACCGATGATAGCACCGATGAACAGCGACAAGAAATTCGCATGATGCGACATCGTAGCCAGTCACAATTCGATGATGATTTACATCAGTATGTAACGGATCGGACTCACTGTGCTGAACAGGGATTAATTCTATTACCGACTAAAAACCCAACTCTACTCTGTGAGCAAAAATATTACTCGGCTGTTAATCATTTTACCAGTAAAGTTGATGGTCAACATAGCTATCCCGAGTTGGCTCAACAGTTTGTTCAACAAAGTCGTCAAACTCGCTCCTATCGGACTTTTAAAGAAGAACTTTATGAATATTTAAGCAGTTCTATTGATCCCAAATATGGTAAAAATAGTTTCAACAAACGTTTATATCAAGTTTTACAAGAAACCTTAAGTCACAACGATAGCCAAAAGGTTAATGATGCTTTAATGGCAGGAACTTGTCGCAAAATATTTAACTTCATGGTTGTTGAAAGTTCGCAAAAACCGAGTCACTTTGTCTTCGTTGACTTACTGAATAACTTAGGTGCTACTTCAGTGATTGGTGCATTACTCAAATTAGTTTTAATTTCTCGCAAGGTGAAAGGAGATTTAGAAAAACGTTTCTCTGTTTTATTCAATCATTATGCTAATTTTACAAAAGAAAAAGTATTTTGGTTAGTCGAAGCGCTGGAAAATGTCAATATTGCCTTTAGCTTGAATTTTAGCTCGAAAAAATTATTATTTTAAAACAGCTTAGTTTGTCAACCGACAACTGTTTACGATTAACACCTCTATTTTTCAGAGGTTGAGAATTCCCCTGTCTAGAGATTTTCTGTGCTGAAACTCTTGTTATACTAAATCGGATTTTGACACTCTCCGCCCTATCGAAGCGTGGGGGTTTGGGGGAGCAATAGAACCCCATGCTCAACGGAACGAAGTGAAGTAGGGTGGGGGTACATGGACTCCCCCAAGTAAAAAACGGGTACTCAATGTACTCGCTTTTTTACAATCCTTGTATCCTATCTTAAGATATCCGACATAGAGTTGAAACATCCATGTTAGTATTCGAGGCCAAATTACGAGGAACATCTGAGCAGTACGCCATCTTGGACGAAATGATTCGTACCGCCCTTTTTGTTCGTAATAGTTGCCTGAGGTACTGGATGGATAACAAAAGGGTCAACAGGTATGATTTAAACAAATATTGCAAAATACTCAGAGAACAATTTGAATGGTGCAAAAAGCTCTCAGCTCAGGCTTGTCAAGCTAGTGCAGAAAGAGCTTGGAGTGCTATTGCTAGATTCTTTGATAATTGCAAGAAAAAGGTTTCGGGAAAGAAAGGTTTCCCTAAATTTAAGAAACATCAAACTCATGGCTCAGTCGAGTACAAGGTTGATGGCTGGGTGTTGTCGGATGACCGATTAACCATTACATTTAGGGATGGTTTCAAAGCTGGAACTTTTAGAATGTGGGGAACTCGCGATTTACATTTTTATCAGAAAAAGCAGATTAAACGAGTGAGTGTTGTGCGTCGAGCCGATGGATATTACGTTCAGTTCTCTATCAACCAAGAACGAAAAGAGCAACATAACCCCACTAATCGGATGGTAGGCATAGATGTTGGTTTAAATCATTTCTATACTGACTCTGATGGTAATAAAATAGAAAACCCAAGGTTCTTGAGGAAAGCCGAGAAGTCTTTAAAACGCGCACAAAAACGTGTTTCTCGTAGAACTAAAGGGTCAAAAAATCGACTTAAAGCCATTAAGAAATTAGGTAAAACGCATCTCAAGATATCAAGGCGGCGTAAAGACTTTGCGGTAAAGACTGCTTGGGCGCTTATCCTGTCGGCAGACTTGGTAGCCATTGAAGATCTAAAAGTGCGGAATATGGTTAAGAACCACAATTTAGCTAAATCAATATCTGATGCTAGTTGGACATTGTTTAGACAGTGGTTGGAATATTTCGGAAAAGTGTTTGATGTGCCAGTGATTGCTGTTGCACCTCATTACACATCTCAAAACTGTTCCAATTGCGGACAAGAAGTTAAGAAAACTTTGTCCACTCGCACTCATAAATGCCCACACTGCGGTTATTTAGATGACCGTGACACAAACGCCGCCATTAATATTTTGATGAAGGCATTACAAGGTAATGCACAACTACCGAGGGGCACTCGGAAAGTAACGCCTGGGGATGAGATGACCCACTACTTAGAGGGAGAAATCCCGAAAAGCAAGGTTGCTCGACGAACCAGGAAACCCCGTCAGTGATGATGGGAATCCCTACCCTCAGCGCTCCTTGCAGGTAGGGAGGATGTCAAGAGTATCCTGATTTCCAGGCTTCTCGCCCGATAACCGACAGAAGACACAGAACAAGTTCAGTTGACACAGGAGATCCTATGGAAGTTCGCGGGGTCTGGATTACCAGCACCGATAGTAAAGTTCTCTATTCGAGGCAGACTATCGCAGAAGCAATGCAGTTTTTGGCGGAAACCGGATTTAACGTGGTCTTTCCCGTCGTTTGGAATAAAGGAGTCACCCTCTACCGCTCTCAAATGATGAGCCAACAGTTTGGAGTGGAAATCGATTTTTATGTGAGTCGCGGACAAGGACGTGATCCCTTACGAGAATTGATTGAAGAAGCCCATCAAGTCGGACTGAAAGTGATTCCCTGGTTTGAATATGGTTTTGCCTGTTCTTATCAACAAAATGGCGGTCGTATTCTCAGCAAAAAACCTCACTGGGCGGCTTTAAATGCTCAAGGAAATCTCTTGGTTAAAAATGGTTTTGAGTGGATGAATGGCTTTGATACTGAAGTTCAGAATTTTATCATTGATTTAATTCTAGAAGTGGTCAAAAATTATGACGTTGATGGAATTCAGGGTGATGATAGAATGCCAGCAATGCCCTCAGAAGGAGGATATGATACTAAAACGGTTGAACGCTATATTCAACAATATGGTCGTCAACCTCCTCTGTATCATAAAGATGAGCAATGGTTGCAATGGCGAGCTGATATTTTAACGGGGTTTTTGGCTCGTCTCTATCGAGAAGTGAAAGCGATTAAGCCTAATGTTTTGGTGTCAATGGCACCGAGTCCTTATCGTTGGGGATTAAATGAATACTTGCAAGATTATATCGCCTGGATTGACCAAAATTTGCTGGATATGATTCATCCTCAACTCTATCGTCGGAATTTTTGGAGTTATAAAGGTTTGGTTGATCAACTGGTTGATACTCAGTTTAGAAATGGGAAAATTATCAAGTTATCTCCGGGTATTTTACTGAAGATTGGTTCCTACCGAATTACTGAAGATGAGCTTTTAAAAGCGATTGAGTATAATCGCTTTCGAGGGATAAAAGGAGAAGTGTTTTTCTTTTATGAAGGGTTACGAGAAAATAACAATGCTTTGGGAAATGCTTTGCGTAAAGGGCCTTATAGAACTCCCGCCCCTCGCTGGTAAAATTTGAATAAAAGGTTGAGAAGTCAAGATGGATTTAGACGGAACTGATATTAGCCTATCTGTGATTATTCTCTGCGATGATCAATGGGAGTTTATTCTTGATGCGATCGCCTCCGTAGAAGTTGATCTCGAAACTGTCGATGAAATCCTAATTGCCACTTCTCATTTCCTTGACTCAGAAGAACAGGAAATTTTAAATTATTTAAGTAGTCAAGGTTATATCATTTGTCAAGTTCCTGATGATTTTCATCAAGCCGAAGTTCTCAATTTTTGTATTCAAAAAGCGAGCGGAAAGTATATTCTCCCTTTACGGGCTGAAAATAAAATTTGCTCGGATACAATACTCACCGCTTTAGAAATTCTGGATGCTCAATCTGAAGTCGGTGTAATTTATGGAGATCTAAAATTCTTTGGACAAGAAAGCAAGATTCAACTGTTACCTGATTTTAGCTTGATTGAACTTGTTCGTCAAAACTTTATTAATCTTAGCTCTATTTTTAGAAAAAAAGTTTGGGAAGATTGCGGAGGATTTGATGAAAATATTTCTAATCCAATCCTATGTGAATGGGAGTTTTGGTTAAAAGCAACGACTAAAAACTGGAGCTTTTTTCATCTGACCCAAGTTTTATTAGAAAAAAGAACGACTTCACGACAACAGAATCTAGAATGCAACGAAAAGCTGAATCAAGAACATCCTTTAGTTAGTGTTTGTATTCCAACTTATAATGGTGAGCGCTTTATTGCTGAAGCGATTTCGAGTATTTTATCTCAAACCTATTCCCCGCTTGAACTGATTATTTCCGATGATGCTTCTCTCGATAAAACGGTTGAAATTGCTCAAAAATATAAAGAGATCACTTCAATACCAATTTCGCTCTTTTCTCACGAACCTTTAGGACTGGCTGAAAATTGTAATTTTGCGATTTCTCAAGCGAGAGGAAAATATGTGAAATTTTTATTTCAAGATGATCTTCTGTCTCCAAATTGTATCGCAGAAATGGTACAACTTGCTGAACAAGATAAAGACATTGGATTCGTTTTTTCGCCGCGTCAGATTTGTTTTGTTGATCAAATTGCTGAAACTGATCCGGATCTGATCTCAATTGAACAGGATTTTCAAAATCTTCATCAAGCTTGGTTAAGTTTAAAATCGATTCAATGGGGTCAAGAATTACTCAATGATTCGCATCTTTTTAAGCATCCGATTAACAAAATTGGGGAACCGAGTACCGTTTTAATTCGTCGAGAAGTATTAGAACAAGTTGGAGGATTTGATCCCTCACTTAATCAGTTAGTTGATCTCGATCTGTGGCTGAGAATTATGGGAACCTATAAAGTTGGATTTGTCAATCAAGTTCTCTCCTATTTCCGACTTCATACCCAACAAAAAACCTATCAAAATATTTCCGAAAACGTTTCAACAGATCTCAAATTTTATTATAAAGTTTATGCTCATCCAGTTTATCATTTTTTGCCGGAATTCCTTCGTCATCGGGCTTTGTGTATTTATACCATTAACTTAAATCATTTTTATCTTTATTTTTCCGATAACAATTCGGGAACCTTTCTCGAAGATTTACGTCTACTGAGGCAAGAAGTCGCTGAATATTGGCTACAACTGACCCCAGAAAAATTCAATCAAACACCCTCAAGTTCTTTAAGAACGGTCTATAATATCTTACTGAGAAATCAAAGATTCAGACAGGAACCGCTAACGGAATCTGAACAAAGGTTTGTTAAAGATATCGTTAATACAATCTCAAGTTCATCCGGTAATTTTCAAGAAGTGGGAGAAATTTTAGCCTTAATGCTGTATCAAAATCCTACTCAACATTCGTTCACCTCCGATATAATCCCTCTACCCTATGGACTATACAAAGAGGTGCTGAATTGGCTAAAAACAGGGGTTTTCAATCTGGATCTAAGTCCGTTAAGTTCAAGAATAACTCACTCAAATCCAAAAAATTAAGATTAAGTTATATTAAACTAAAGCAGGATGTGTTAAACTCAATTCTTGTGATTTAACTGAAACCAGTAAACACAATTTGGAGAATTATCAACAATGGCTTTTACATTAGTCCCACTCGGTTTTGTTGGTTTTTTTGGCTTTCCAGTTTTAGGAGGAACCGATGACCCAGATACAATTTTTCTGTCTCCGGGTCAAGGCTTAAATACAGAAATTTTGTTACTGCGAGGGAACGATAGTTTACAAGCACCTAACACCAATGAGCGGTTGGTTGTTAATGGGAATCAAGGCGATGATACAATTACAGGGGGAAATAGTGATGATACTCTATTTGGGGGAACTGATGGAGATAGAATCTTTGCAGGTTCGGGACAAGATCAAATTTTTGGAAATGTAGGAAATGATATATTAGAAGGCGCCTTGAGTAACGATCTGATCTATGGAGGTCAAGGCGAGGATAATCTCTTTGGCGATGAGGGAGATGATACTTTATTTGGCGATCGCGGTAACGATATCCTCGATGGAAATACAGGAGTTGATGATTTAATTGGGGGTGAAGGGGATGATACTTTTGTTTTTAATCCCAATGAAGCGAGTTCAGATTTTAGCCAAGTTGATGTCATTTTTGAAGGGTTTGTAGTTGGAAACAGCCGCCTAGTGGGAGATAAAATTGCGGTTCCGAGCCGACTGCGAAACCAAATTGATCCGTTAACATTAGAACGAGATTTTGATGCCAATGGAGATGGTAATTTTAATGATATTGCGATTCAACTCTTTGATGGTCGGTTTCTGGGGATAATAATTGATAATGGCACCCTACCAAATCGCCTAGATCTAGACATTGATTTTGTCTTCAGTGATAGCTTTTTTTAAGCTACAGCCTGAGAAGCGGATAGAAAAAGGCAAGCCGTAACATATCAGTCAATCTCACACAATTTGCCCTATTACGCTGCATAATAAAAGATCAACTCTCGGTCTTCGATAGAATTGACAGCGAAGACAGAGAATTTACTCAGTCAGAAGGCGATCAAGTATGAATTGGAATATCCCAAATAAATCATTGAATTCGCCCAAATTAGCTCTGCTCTGTCTTTCTGTTGGTTTCTTATTAATCGGAAAAGTCGCAACTCAAGCGACGACAACCGCAGAAGTCATTGCTCAAATTGAGCAGTTAGGGAATACAAATCGACAAGACCGACTTTCCGCCGTCAAAACCCTCAAAAAAATAGGTTCTCCTGCTATTCCAGTATTAGTAGAAGCCTTGAATGACCCCGATGTGAACATTCGCAAAAATGCAGCTTTCGCCTTGGGTTCAATGGGTGCAGACGCAACAGAAGCCGTTCCAGCTTTACTGTCGGCGTTGAAAGATGCGGATCAAAGTGTTCGTATGGATGTTGCCGTCGCTCTGCGGCATATCGGGCCAACTTCGAGGGAGGTTCTCCAATTCGCGATCGCCGACTTAACCCAAAGCTTGAAAGATGAAAATCCCCAAGTTCGTCAGGGTGCTGCCTTTGGCTTGGGAATACTCGGCCCAGAAGCCGTTTCTGCGGTTCCTGATTTAATTGCGACGCTCAAAGATAGCGATGAAGAGGTGCAAATTTCAGCCGCGATCGCACTGAAACGCATGGGACAGGGGGCAGTTCCGGCTTTAACAGAAGCCTTGAATGACGAACAGATGCAAGTTCGAGCTAAAGCTGCTTTTGCTTTGGGAAAAATCAACGCAGAGGCGGTTTCTAGCGTCACAGAGGCTTTGCAAAATAGCGATCGCCAGATTCGTCAAAATGTCGATGAAACCCTCAAAAACCCCGTTTCTGGCTCCCTCCAGGCTCAAGCTAATCGCCCCAACCCTCGTCCAACAACTCGTCCTACTCCCGGTGGAAATCGTCCAACAACTCGCCCTACTCCCGGTGGAAATCGTCCAACCCCTCGTCCAACAACTCGCCCAACCCCTCGTCCAACAACTCGTCCAACTCCTCGCCCCAATGGTTATCGTGGATAAATAACCTTTTTTCTCTGTGATTAATTGTTCAAAACTCAATGTTAGATCGTCTCTATCACGAGGCTATCGCCCTCTATGATACTGGATATTTGTCTGAGGCTGAGGAAAAATATCAGCAAATTTTAGCCTCAGAAAATAATCATCCTGACGCTTGGCGAGAGTTAGGGATGATTTATTTATCTCAAGAACGTTATTTAGAAGCCCTCGATGCCTTTCAATACGCCTTAGAATTAGATTCATCAAAAGCTATTCAATATTATTGTTTGGGTTTAGGATTAGCCGCGACAGAAGATTTTACCGCCGCCATTTCAGCCTATGAACAAGCGATTTATATAGATGAAAACTGGAGTGATGCTTATCATCAGTTAGGCCAAGTTTGGCTAGAACTGGGACAGTTAGAACAGGCGGAAGTCAACTATAAAAAGGCAATTTCTCTCAATCCTTATTCATCAGAGAGCTATTTGAATTTAGGGAATCTTTTAATTGCTAAACAACAAATAGAAGACGCCATCAAGATTTATGAAAATGCGCTTGAGTTTGAGCCTGAAAATCCTCAGCTTCTCTATCAACTCGGTATCGCTTTTAGTACCGTTCAACATCCTGTTAACGCTGCCTTTTATTTGGGATGTGCTGCTTATTATCGTGGTGAATATACAGACGCAATTCAATATTATCAAGATTATCTCCAAATTCAAACTCAAGAGATAGAAGTTTATTTAAAATTAGCCGATTGTTATCAAAAAATCGAACAATACCTGCAAGCTATTCAAACTTATCAGCAAGCCGTTGAACAGATTTCAGACTCAACAGAGATTTATCTGGCTTGGATAAACACTTTACAAGAAATGGGAGAAACGGAAGCCGCAATTAATTTAGCTGAAACGGCTTTAGAAAAATTTCCTGACAATATTTCGTTAAAACTCACGCATCAACGATTATTACCCATTGTTTATGAAACCTCTTTAGAAATTGAACAATATCGCCAGAGGTTTTCTCGTCTTTTAACACAATTTATTCAACAAACAGATTTAACTTCACCTGACAACTCAGCCCATTTATTTCAAGCTATTTCCAATCACACTAACTTTTACTTACAATATCAAGGATACAATGATTTAGAACTGCAAAAACAATATGGAAAGCTTGTTCATCAAATTATGGCGGCTAACTTTCCGCAATGGGTTGAACCCATACCTCGCCGAGATTTTAAGCCGAATGATAAAATTAGAATTGGCTATATATCCTCATTTTTTCAATGGCATACGGTTGGGATTGTCTTTTTAGGATGGTTAAAACAACACAATCATCAAGACTTTGAAATCTTTTGTTATTATACCGGAAAGGAAGAAGACGAACTGACAAATTTATATCGCTTTTATAGTGATAATTTTGATCGACTTAATGGTGAATTTGTTGAGATTATTCAGAAAATATATGCAGATAAACTCGATATTTTAGTCTTTCTAGATTTGGGAATGTGTCCCCTAACAACACAAATTGCAAGTTTGCGTCTGGCTACTATTCAATGTGCAGCTTGGGGACACCCCGTAACAACAGGTTTACCCACAGTTGATTACTTTATTTCCGCAGATTTACTTGAACCGAAAAACGCCCAAGAACATTATTCTGAAAAATTAATTCGTTTACCCCATTTAGGAATTTATTATGAAAAACCCGAGATTCCAGACATACAGAAAACTCGTTCTGACTTTGGACTCAAAGAGAATGCAGTGATTTATCTTTCTTGTCAGTCTTTGTTTAAATATTTACCTCAATATGATAGGATTTTTGTAGAAATTGCTCAACAAGTTACTCTCGCTCAATTTGTGTTTATTTCTCATTGGAACTGTGCAATTACAGAAAAGTTCAGACAACGATTAAAACGTGTATTTTCTCAATTTGGTTTGAAGAGTGAAGACTATTGTATCATTTTACCCAGACTGGAGAAGTCAGATTACTTACAGTTAAACTTAATCGCTGATATCGGCTTAGATACTGTTCAATTTACAGGATTTTTAACATCGTTAGATAGCATTGCTTGTAATTTACCCATTGTCACCTGTGAAGGAGAGTTCATGCGGAGTCGTCAAACTGCGGGAATTCTAAAACATATAGGTGTTACAGACATGATTACGAGTAATCAAAGAGAATATATAAATATAGCAGTTAAATTAGGATTAAATTTAGATTGGAGACAACAAATCGTTAACAAAATTCAGAAAAAACAGTCTATTATTTATAAAAATGTTAACTGTATTCAAGCTTTAGAAAACTTCTATCGAGAACAATTCTCTATGAATCCCTCCTAGCTAGCTCTTGAAAAGTATAAAAAAAGCTATAAATAGATTGAAAAGTTCAGGTTGAGTCAAAAAAATGTTGTTTGGCGAACAGTTACAACTTTTGAGTTTAAAATATAAAATAAAAACCCTGGTATTAGCCGATGTTAAAACATCTGTTCTAGTGTAGAAAATATGAAAAATTTAAATCCTGCTATTGTTCTTGGGAAAGAACAACTGAGTCAAATTATCGAGATATTACCCATTGGGGTAGGGGTAATTTATCAAGAAACTGGCTACACCTATCTTAACCGAAAGGGAAGAGCATTGCTTGAACAAGAGACGAGCAATAACTTGTCTGTTGAGGAACTGTTCAAAACCTACCCCATTTATCGCTCAGGAACAGAAAAACGTTATCCTTATCAAGAATTACCCATTGTACAAGCATTAAAGGGTAAAACCGCCAAAGCAGAAGATTTAGAAATTCGGACTCAAACAAAAGTTATTTGTTTAGAAGTAGAAGCAACTCCTATTTTAGACGAACAAGGACAAGTGATTTGTGCAGTTGCTACCTTTGAAGATATTAGCGAACATAAACGCATAGAAGCGGAACGTTTGAAAGCCGAAAACGCCCTTTGGGAGAGTCAACATCGCTTTGCAACCTTAGCAAAAGCCGCGCCAGTGGGAATTTTTTGTACAGATACCCAAGGTAAATGTTTATACGGTAATCATATCAGTTTTGAGCTGATTGGTCTATCTCAAGAAGAGTCAATGGGAGAAGGATGGACAAAAACCTTACATCCCGATGATATAGAACAGGTCACAGAAAATTGGTATAATTTTGCATTAAATGGAGTTCCTTTTAACTGTGAATATCGTTTTTTGCATCCTGATGGTCGTATTATTTGGGTATACGGGCAAGCCGTCGCCGAAACTGATATTAATGGCAATATAATTGGTTATGTGGGAACCATAACAGACATTACGGCGAAGAAACAAACTGAACTCGCTTTACAGCAAAGTGAAGCCAAATATCGCAGGTTAGCCGAAAATGTTCCCGGTGTAATATATCGTTATCTCTTGCATCCAGATGGTCGAGATGAATTTACTTATATTAGTCCTCGGGTTGAAGAATTTTATGGCTTTAAGGCGGATGCGGTGTTAGAAAATTCGGCGATTATATGGGATACTATCTGGCCAGAAGATGCAGAAAAAATACGATTTTCCACGTTAATTTCTTGTCAAACGTTGCAAGCTTGGTCAGAACAATATCGCATCACTAAACCCCAGGCGGGTGAAATCCGATGGATGGAAGCTTTTTCTGTGCCAGAAAAACAAGCAAATGGCGATGTGATTTGGGATGGATTTATGATTGATATTAGCGCTCGTAAACAAGCCGAAGACTCCTTAAAAGAACGAGAAGCCTATTTACGAATGGTCGTGAATAATGTTCCCGTAATTTTGTGGGCGACAGATAACAATGGTATTTTTACCTTATCAGAAGGCAAAGGTTTAGAAGGATTAGGATTAGAACCAGGGGAAGTTGTCGGAAAATCAGTCTATGAAATTTATGGAAACTTCCCAGAGATAGTTGCTGGGATAAATCAAACCTTAACAACGGGTACTTATTATCATGTTCAAATTGAAGTCAAGGGTCGATTTTTTGAAGCATTAGGAAATGCGTTTTATGATGAGCAAGGTAATTGTTTAGGGATGATTGGTGTGTCATTTGATATTACCGAACGTCAGCAAGCTGAACAAATTTTAGCAAATTATAATCAAACTTTAGAAACCCAAGTCGCTGAACGGACAGAAGCCCTGTGTAAAAGTGAAGAAAAATTCCGGGCAATTTTCAATCAAGTGTTTCAATTTATTGGGTTAATCAAACCCGATGGAACTGTGATTGAAGCGAATCAAACAGCCCTTGATTTTGCGGGTATAAAACTTGAGGATATTATGAACAAACCCTTTTGGGAATGTCATTGGTGGACGATTTCACCCCAAACTAAACAGCAGTTAAAAAAAGCTATTTCTAAAGCTGCACAAGGAGAATTTGTTCGCTATGAAGTCGATGTACTCGGAAAAGATAGAATAGCAACAATTGATTTTTCAATTCGTCCAATTCGCAATCATCAAGGCGAAATTATATTATTAATTCCTGAAGGGCGAGATATTACCGAACGCAAACAAATGGAAGAAGCCCTGCGAGAAGCCAATCTCGAATTAGAACGTTTAGCCACCTTAGATAGTCTGACTCAAGTTGCAAACCGTCGTTATTTTGAACAATATTTCAACCAAGAATGGAAACGACTCAGCCGCGAACAACAACCCTTATCCTTAATTTTGTGTGATGTCGATTATTTTAAACGGTATAACGATCATTACGGACATCCAGCCGGAGATGATTGTTTAATTCAAGTCACTCAAGCAATGCAAGTTTCCCTTAAACGTCCAGCCGATTTACTCGCCCGTTATGGAGGAGAAGAATTTGTGATTATTTTACCCAATACTAACTTAGCCGGAGCCATTAATGTGGCTCAAGAAATTCAACAACAAATTCATCAACTTTCTATTCCCCATGCCAAATCAGAAGTGAGTCAATATATTACTTTAAGTTTAGGAATTGCGAGTTTTATTCCCTCAACAAAACAGTCACCCGCCGACTTGATTGCGGTAGCCGATGCTGCTTTGTATCGAGCAAAAAATCAAGGAAGAAACTGCATTTTCCCTTCAGTTCCTCCAACAGTTTGGCAAAATATAGGCTGTGAATACTTAGCAACTCCTCTTGTTAGTGAGTAGCAGAAAACCCCAGTTTCTTACCAAAAAACCCGGTTTCTCAAAGAAACCGGGTTTTTAAACTAGAAAGGATCATCAGCCGTTAAACCAGCCGCATTAACTCCCGTTAAAATCGCTAAAATCTCGCTACCAAAGCTAACTTCGGTATCACTTCCGACTTGAGAAATCGAGAGTTGATCGGCACTGAGATCGCCTTTTAAGCCTAACAAATCAATTCCGACTTCAAAATCAACAATCGTATCAATTCCTTCACCAACCGCCAAAACAAAGGTATCAGAACCCTGGCCGCCAGAGAAATCATCCCCAGTTAAGGTATCATTTCCTAAACCGCCATCGATCAAGTCATCGCCATCATCGCCCCAGATGCGATCGTTACCTTCATCACCAAACAGTTGGTCATTACCCGCTTTACCGCCAATTTGGTCATCACCCAAACCGCCGTAAATGATATCGTTACCGCCAACCGTACCGCCAGGAGAACGGCTATTTTCGTCACCTCGGAGAGTATCATCCCCTTCTTCACCGTAGATGATATCATCGCCTAAACCGCCTGCGGCCAGATCATCACCAATATCCGCCCGGATCAGGTCATTGGCTTCACCACCCACTAACGTTTCATTTTCCGGTGTACCATCAATTAAATTGGGGAGAACATCACCAAACAGCGTCCGGTACATGATCTCGTAAATTCCCGTATTATCAACGGTACTCGGCAATAAATCCGCATTCAAACCGTAGGTTTTGGAAACAATACTTCCCGCAAAGTCCGGTGTTCCCACATAACCAATGCCAAAGGGATACTGATCGCCATTGGCGTCGGGTGCAGAAATAAACGGTTCAGTATCTCGACCACTCGCCCCATCATAGGGAACTTGAATGGCATCGGAACGATCTGCTAAAGTCGGGTTTACACTCACCGTTCCCACCGTTTCACCACTGCGATCGGCAATTTCTAGACCGCCTGCATCGCTATCAGCCGCCGTAATAATCAAGGTGTTGGGGTCTTGGTTATCAACGAAGTCCATCGCTACCCCGATCGCATCATCCGCCCGTTGCATTGCTTCTACAAAGCCGCGAGCGTTATTATTGTTGGGGAAATTATCGGTGCCTTCTTCTTCCATCACCACAAAGAAACCATCGGGATCTTTGGATAATATCGGTAAAGCCGCTTCTAACATTTCGGCAATAGTGGGCGGATTTTCATTTCCGGGTTGACCGTAATTTTCTAAACCTTCCGCAAAGTTCGCCTCTTCGGTAGTGTCGTTGTAGGTGTCTGTCGCCGCAAAAATCCCCAGAACTTTTTCGGTATCTTCGGGTAAACTTTGCAGTTGTTCGCGGGTATAAACAATGGTATAACCGAGATCTTCGGCTTCTTCAATTAAGTTGCGACCATCTTCGCGGGTACCAACTTCGCCAAAGAAACCCACTTCTCCGACGGGCAGATAATCAATTTCACCGCCTCCGAAAATAATATTAACCCCAGATTCAACAATTTCTGCGGTAATTTCTTCGGTTGCACTGCGATTTTCAACATCAGCTAAAAACGCCCCGGTTCCTGGTTCAGCGATAATACCAGAGTTAATAATAGCAGTTGCTTTTCCGGCTTCGATCGCTTCTTCCATGATCGTCATGCCCCGCATCCCGGAACGAGAAATGACGGGAACACCATTTTCATCGAAGCCAAAAGAAGGCGCAGGGGCTTTGGTTCCCGTCGCGTGTGTTACCGCCCCAGAGTTGGAGGTTCCCACCAGTTGGTCTTCCATGTGTCCGAGATAAACCCCGGCATTGGACATCATATCCCAATTTAAGCGACCATCCGGCCCGACTTCCACAAAACGGGCTGCCGCATAATGAGAAGGACTGGTACCGTCTGGGTGGATAAAGATGACGTTTCCGGTGTCTTGAGTGGCTTCAGGGGCGCTTTGAGGCGGTTCAGCCGGAACAGGAGAAGGCAATTCCACATCAAATAGCGTTTGGTACATGATGCGGTAAATGTCGGTGTTATCCAAAGTGCTGGGTAACAACTCCGCATTTAACCCGAAGGTTTTAGCAACAATACTGCCTGCAAAGTCCGGTGTTCCCACAAAACCCACACCAAAGGGATATTCATTGCCATTGGCATCGGGTGCAGAAATAAACGGTTCAGTATCGCGTCCACTTGCGCCATCATAGGGAACTTGAACAGCATCAGAGCGATCGGGTAAAGTGGGGTTAACGCTAACGCTGCCAACGGTTTCTCCTCGACGGTCTGCAACTTCTAAACCACCCCCATCACTGTCTGCTGCGGTAATTAACAGGGTATTGGGTTTAACGTTTTCGATGTAGTCTTGAGCGACACCAATGGCATCATCAGCGCGTAACACGGCTTCGATGGTACCCCGTGCGTTATTATTGTTGGGGAAGTTGTCGGTGCCTTCTTCTTCCAAGACAACCATAAAGCCGTTCTCGTTTTCTGGGGAGAACAGATCCAAGCCTAATGTCACTTCTAACATTTGGGCGACAGTCGGCGGATTTTCGTTTCCGGGTTGACCGTAGTTTTCTAACCCCGCTTCAAAGTTTACTTCTTCGGCAGTGTCGTTGTAGGTGTCTGTTGCTGCAAAAATCCCCAGAACTTTTTGAGTGTCTGCGGGTAAACTTTGTAGTTGTTCGAGGGTGTAAACAATGGTATAACCGAGATCTTCAGCTTCTTCTACTAGGTTGCGACCATCTTCGCGTCTTCCAACTTCGCCAAAGAAACCAACGGTTCCAACGGGGAGATAGTCGGTTTCGCCTCCCCCTAAAATAACATTAGCACCCGATTCGACGATTTCTGCGGTGATTTCTTCGGTTTCGCCCCGGTTAACCACGTCAGCCAAAAATACGCCTGTTCCCGGTTCGGCGATAATCCCCGAGTTAATAATAGCAGTGGCTTTCCCCGCCGCGATCGCTTCTTCCATGATCGTCTGTCCGGGGTCAACGCCCAGGTCGGGGCCACCGAGTTCAGGACTGAGGCCAGACAGGGAAACAATCGGATCGCCATTTTCATCTAAACCGTAAGATCCAGCAAAGGGTTTAACGCCCATCGAGTGAACCACCGCCCCGCCGTTGGAGGTTCCCACGAGTTGATCTTTCATGTGTCCGAGATAAACCCCGGCGTTGGTCATGTTGTCCCAGTTGAGGCGACCATCTGGCCCTTCTTGCACAAAACGACCCGCAGCAAAGTGAGATGGACTGGTACCATCAGGATGAATGAAGATAACGCTATTAGACATTTTGATCGCTTATTAGGGTAGATGCGGACTATTTTTTGAATGCAAAAACTGACTTGAGTTTGAAGTGACTTTGTTCAGACTTCAAAGCTCAATTGAGAAAACGAACTGATTGCTACAACTTACCGTTGCACCCAGATGAATGGAATTAGAATCTCTAGAAAAGTTTCCACCTAGATACTGTATTTCAACTGGATTAAATAGAGTTTATGATGAAGTTATTTTTAGGTTAAACTTATAATTTTTCAAAAACTTTGACAAACAACAAAAATTCCTTTATCTTAAAAATGATAGGGTTTAGTTAATATTGGATTGGGCTTTAATATCATGTCCGGATAATTAGTGATAAAAAACTTTCTCATAATCCGACTCTTTCTTCTTCTTGATTTCCTCGGTGACTCGGTGACTCCTCCTCCTCTTTCTTCTTCTTGATTTCCTCCTGACTCCTGACTCCTGACTCCTGACTCCTCTGTCGTTTATTTATAACTGTTCAACCGGACATGATATAACAGTGCTGATCTAAGCATAAAAAAAGTAGAAAGCTCAATCACTCTCTACTATAATCTTGAAAAATTGATATTGATTGATGGAGTAGAAAAAAGTTAAATTCTTACGACGGTAATCTATAAACCACTCCATAGGTTAATCTAACCTCAATTAATTTTGAAGCATTTGTTCAACTTGTTGTTTGAGTGCGGGATTGGCTTGAATGGCGACGATAATTTCTTGAAATCTTTCGACTTCTAATCCTTGACTTTGTACCGCTTCATACTTCTGCGTTTCTGTATTTTCCAGAATCTCTCTAACTTTCACCAATGCTTTGTCAAATTTCTGCTGTTCTTCAGCCGAAACCCCACTAGAGGCAGATTCCTGACTTTGCTGGCTTTGTCCAATCTCAACAAATCTTTGGGGGGTTAAACCCTCTTCTTGAACAGCTTGAGCCATTCTCTGTTCAGCTTCAACTTCAATTGCTCGTAGCTTCTTAAAGGCTTCCGCAAATTTTTGTAATTCGTCCTGAGTTACTTGCGTTGGAGAGGCGGCTTGTGCTAAAACAGACTGCGGAACAGAAGTCAAAGTTTGACTATGAGCCGGGAAACTACTAATACTAAAGAGAACAAAAGATCCAGCTAGGCTTCTCAACAGAAGGGATTTGAGCATGATTTTTTCCTTGAAATTACACGTGTGGCAACCTGCCTCACCTTGATAGCCCCATTGATGGCTCTCGACCTGATGGGAGAACTGATCTGGAATTTACCCGTTGTTCAGCAATAATCTCCCGTTCAAGAGTTGAACTTGTGAATCAAACGGACAGAATCACGAAAATTAGTCATTCTGCCTTGGGCTTAAAGTCAGTGACTTGACAGTACATAGAACCCCACGACTTCACGTTAGCACCTATCTAAAATTCCGACAAGCTAAATTCTAAGTATTGTGTAACTTGTAACCCAATCAATTGATCAACCGGAACAAAAAAGGAAAAATCCGGTATAAATTGTTAAAAGAATCGAGGGGGAGATGACATTCTCCAACTGCATAACTAATAGAAGGCAAGATGTATATAGAGATGAACCCCCTATAGGCGGATCTCAAACCCGGAGAAAAGCGATGAGCAGTGAACTAATGGAATGTCCTAAATGTAACAAGCAGACCCTAATTCAGTATCAAAGCGATTTATATCAGTGTCTAAGCTGTGATTTTGAACTAGACTTTTCTCAACCCATAGAGGAAGACTATCAAGAAGAAGATGATTCAGGAAGTGGAATTTTGGCTTTCTTTGTCGTTGTTTTTACAATCTTTGCCTTGATTTGAGGGAGTGGGAAACTTGAGGAAAAGAAATATATAGATCAATCATCTATAGTTTTCAGGTTTTGGGATAGGGATACAGGGGAAGAGGCAACCCGAAAACAGCGATCGCCATTTTTAAACGCTCAAATCATTAACAAGAAATAAAGTTTGGGCTAAACTGATTTTGAATCAAATTTAACGGATGGCTTGCTCCGCTTCTCTATGAAACTCCCACGACCCCCCCTGATTCTACTGTTTTTGTGCTTGGTGACGATGATTGCCACCGTTACACTGACTCAAAATGATCGCGTCATCGCTCAAGAATTTCCTCGTCCTGCTGTTGAACTCGCCAATCAAAATATTGGCTTACTGGAAACCTGTGGAACCCGACCCCAAGCGAAGCGTCCGGGTAATCCCGAATTAGGGCCTGTTGTCGAAGTTCCGGCTTCTCTCTATCGGTTTCGTCGTCCTGTGAACTGGCAAAATTCAGCAGCCACAAGCAATTATGCTCAACCCAGTTCAGTCGGTGCGCCGAGAGAATATCAAGCCCTCGCCAACCGCAGCAACTACGGACAACGATATCTCTACGATGTCAATGGTAAACCGGTGACGAATACTCCGATTGTCGTGCTGCACGAAACGGCAGCCACAGCTCAAAGTACGATTAATTTTTTCCAAACCTATCACACCTCTGAAGAGGATCAAGCGAGTTACCATACTTTAATTACGCTCAACGGCGATGTTGTCTATATTGTTCCGCCGGACTTGAGAGCATTTGGCGCGGGAAATTCTATATTTCAGGGAGAAGCGGTGCAAACTGATGCCAAGTTACCGTCTTCTGTGAATAATTTTGCTTATCATGTTTCTTTAGAAACGCCTCCGAATGGGCTAAATGGCGGCTCATCTCACAGTGGATATACGATGGCGCAGTATCAATCTTTGGCTTGGTTAGTCGCTCAAACAGGCCTACCGGATGATCGCATTACCACTCATAAAGCAGTAGATCGTTCGGGAGAAAGGTCTGATCCGCGTAGTTTTGACGAACAGTTATTCTTTCAATTGCTGCGTAACTATCCCCGAACTCGAGAAATTGTGATTGGCTGTCAAGCTTCTTATCGCAATCAATAAATTTTTTTTGACAAATTTGATGGATTGGAAGTATACTAACCATATGCTGTAAAACAACTTGGTTTTTCCAGCATTATCAGCTTCTCAGTATTTCTGGGAGATCATAGCTTTGACATTTGTATAGCCGTTCAGATTGGGTTCAAAATTTTATCTATTTTTTAAGCCAGACTGTTTCTTTTTCATAGGCTGAGAATTAATCTCAGGGTGTTACAAGTCTATGAGAAATAAGCTTGGTGTTGGGCTTGAGGTGGGTTTGCTATTTTATCAGGGTAGAACATTAAGATAATGCTCTACCCAAGGTTGTTGTTGATTAGTTTTCAAATCAGGATGACTCTACTTTGAGAGATTCTATCTCTTCAAGGTTGAGTTAACTTTTTACGGGTTAAGTTTTTACGGGGGGTTATTTATTAATAATGAGTCTTGTTCAACCCGAATTACAACCGGAAGTATCTCCATTTAAACGTTCACCTTCTGAAGTTGAAGATTACCTTGAAACTTCAGGTGAAGACTGTTTAATTTTGCTCGATTTAGATGAAACGCTTTTTCTACGAAACTCAACAGAAGAGTATTTGAATACCCTAAAACCTCGGATTTTAGGCGCAATACTGCTGATTTTGTTGGATGTTCTCAGACCTTGGAATTTTCTACCGGGCAACCTAAAAGGAGAAGTCTCTCGGGACTGGTTGCGAGTTATAATTTCAACTCTAATCTTTCCTTGGACAATGTTGTTCTGGCAGGGAGAAGCCAAGAAACTGGCTGAACTCTATAGCAATTCACAGCTAGTTAAAATGCTAGCTCAAAAACCCAAATCAGCAATCGTAATAACGACTTTGGGATTTAATCTCATTGTTGATCCACTGATTAAGCATCTTCCCTTAGAAGTGAGTGGGACTGTAGCCTGTCGGTTTTGGCGAGGGGGTGCCGATCGGGTCAAAGGAAAGTATCAGTTAGCCGCCGATCAATTGGGTAAAGAGCAAGTTGCCCAGGCGATCGCTATTACAGACTCTCCCAACGATAACCCTTTACTTGCTGCTGTTGCTGAACCTTATCTAGTGACTTGGCCTGAAGCGGAATATGTTCCCGCTTTGTCAAACACTTACATTCCTTTCTTCTACTTAGAACGAATTAAACGACCCGGTGAGAAATACTTTCTGCGGGTGATTCTGGCAGACGACTGGCTGGTACTGATTTTTGCAACAAGCTGGATCAGTCCTGTACCCGTTTTACACGCTGGTATGCTGTTGTTCTTCCTGCTGTCGTTTTGGTGTATTTATGAAGTGGGTTATCTCGAAAATGATCGAGTCGCCGAACAATTTGAAAAAAGCCCAATCCTTTCCCATACCTACTCTATCTATAAAAGAGAGATGAAATGGCAGCAACCTTGGATTTGGGCGGCAATTTTAGCAATTCCTGGGTTGTTCTTGCTAAACTCAATCCAAAGTCAATTTTTCCTGGAGTATTTCACGAATCCTATGACGATACCAGTCATCAGTGTAACTCTATGGATTGCTTTGCTGGTGCTGGTGCGAATCAGTTTTTGGGTGTATAATTATATTGATAAGCAAACGCGAACGTGGCTGTATCTGATTTTGCAGGCTTATAAGACCTTCGGCTTTTTACTGCTGACCCCAACGAACGTAGTCGGAACTTTGCTTTTTTCTGCTCAAGTTCTCAGCCGTTGGATTTGTTATTTGACCTATCGTTACGCTCACAAAGATTGGTTAAACCTTCCGGGTGAACTGCTTCGTTGCTTGATTTTCAGCTTTCTGTTGATGGCGATCGCAGTGGGAACAAGAGATGTTCATGTGTTGTGGAATGGACAAGCTTTTGTAATTTTTATCTGGTGTTTGTATCGAGGACGACTTCAACTTTTGAGCATTTTGAATCAAGCTCATTGTATTCATCAGGATCGGTGGGAAGTCAAACCTTAAATCTTCGATTTTTTTAGCCTGGGGTTAGCAGCATTTTCCAGCTTCTCCCAGGCTGTAATTTAAGGATTAAACTCCCAAACGACCCGCAGCGCCCCGTTGTAGGGCTGTGACGCGCTGTGTATTAGAAAAAATGCCTTCTCCTTGCAGTTGGGTGAGTGCTGGCTTAATTTCAACTTTAATCACTTTCTGGGTGGAGATCATCACTGTTTGTTCCGCGAGGTGAAAGATTAACCAAGGTTGGTTTAACATCTGCTGTAACTGTTGTCCTAAATCATTTGCAGCTATTGGAATGCTTAATGTTTCTGTTTGACCATTTTCATAATAAAACGTTAGCTGTGTATTACTGGTTTGCATTGCTGCAAAAGAACCTTTTGCCATGATTAAACCCTCAAGTTAAATAGTTGACATCTTCTATAGCAGTACAAAATTCGGTTAGGACATTTCTACATCCTAGAATCCTTTCATAGTCTGCTGTTGCCTGTTCCCTGTTCCCTGTTCCCGATTCAAGTAGCGCTATAGCAGTTAAATTTTAATCTAAAAATTCCCCTCACCCAAAATTTAAGGCCTAGTAGGAGGCTACTAGACCTTAAAGATAATTTTACTAAGTTGACTCAAGCAGATTGTAAGGAAGTTAGATAGAGGCAAATTAGTTGAAGATTAATTAGGGTTTACACAACTGACAACCATCTCGGCTAACAGGCCTGATTTTAAGTCGATACAGACTTTGATTATGACACTGACCCCAAACTCTACTCATAACGGGTTGAATCTAGAGAAGTTTTAGGGGGGCGAATTACCCTCTACAGCGTCAACAAGATATAGGCTGATGATGTGAACCAGAGGGGTTGTACAGAAGTTGATTAAAGCAGAGGGACACAACTTTAATCGGGGAGTTTTGAATAGCGGTTTGGCTTTCAATGTGTCCTATTAATTTAATAAGTTAGCATAGCTTTTCTCAGAGAAAAACCCCTCTCAAAAAAAGTTGACATAGCTTAACATCTTGAGACATTGAGATGATTTAACGCAAAATAACAATCCACGTTTGACCCCCCACAACTCCATCGGGTTTGAGTTTATACTGTTCCTGAGCCGCTTTAACCGCCGCTAGGGTTTGCGGGCCGAAAACTCCATCGGCTTGACCTCGGAGAAACCCCTTAGCCCGCAAACGTTCTTGTAGTCCGACAACGGCTTCTCCCCGCATTCCCAAGCGCAACACCGGAAAACTGGCTCTGGCGGTTGATGAATTTTCTTCAGAACCCGCAGGGGAATTACAAACACAGTCTGTAGCCTGCGAGGTTGGCGCTGAAGAGGTCTCATCCGGTGGAAATAGGCTATCCCATGTGGCTTGGTTCGTCACGCCTGTAACGGGCAAATTTGCCGCAGCTTGAAATTCAGACACGGCTTTGGCGGTACTTTCGCCATAAACCCCATTCACCTCTGCGGTGTAGTAACCGAGCAACTTGAGAGCGGCTTGTAACTCCGAGACTTCTACCCCTTGGCTACCTGTTCTGAGAACCGGACGGGTTAGGTTTTGTTGAACTAATTTTACGTTAGGGGTTTGAGCGATCACAGGGAAAGCTTGAACGATCGCGAACCCTGATGTCAAACTGATGAACAACCCACTCAACACAATGTCAATGTATTGCCGCAACTTCACAGCACTATTCCTCCACACCAAAACTAATCATACTGGATGGAATAAGCCCGAAAAGAAAATTTAAGCAGGTCAGTTGAACGCTTGCACCGCAGTTTCCGGGCCAACGAGAGACAGATAGGGTTCCATCACAAAATAATGATCAGCCGCAGCATGAACATCATCGGCGGTTACTGCTGAAACATCAGCCTGAAACTGGGTATCAAACTCAATTCCTAACCCTAAACTTTCATACCAGCCATAGACTTGGGCGAGTTGAGCATTCGTTTGTTTTCCGAGAGCATATTGACCGAGAAGTTTATTTTTGGCAACTTGTAATTCGGCTTCTGTCAGAGGAACTTTAACCAAACGTTCGACTTCTGAGCGTAAACTGTCTATAGCGATCGCGGTATTTTCCGGTGCTGTTCCCATGTAAACGACAAATTGGGAGCAGTCTAAACGAGTCGGATAAAAAGCAGAAACATCATAGGCTAAACCCCGCTTTTCCCGCAATTCGACAAACAGACGACTCGACAGACCATTTCCTAAATAGGTGTTGAGCAGTTTCAAAACTGCATAGTCTGGACTATTCACCGAACAGGTGAGATAGCCTAACATCATCACAGATTGTTGCGTTTCTTGGGAAATAACGGAGGCTTGAGGATTGGGAGTTAGAGTGGGTAAAATTAATCGGGGTAAGGGTTTTTCCTCGGTTTTCCAATCACCAAAAATCTGATTGACTAATTCTAGAGCTTGTTCAAAGGTAATATTCCCGGCGATGGAAATAATCAGTTGATCGGGGCGAAAATAAGTTTGGTGAAAGGCGACGATATCCTCACGACTCACTTGAGAAATGGTTTCTTCTGTGCCTAAACTTGAGAAAGCGTAGGGATGATCCCGATACATGATCTGGCGCAGGTGATCAAAGGCGACAGAAAAGGGTTGTTCCTGCTGAGAACGAATTCCTTGAATGGTGATCCGTCGCTCTAATTCTACTTCTTCTGGGGGAAAGGTTGGCGATCGCAACAGTTGACCGGCTAAACTCAGAATATCCGCAAAGTCTGCACTGACTGTTTTGAGACTGATCAAAAAATAGTCGGTTGAGGTATCCGCACTCAGACGGGCGCCAACAGACTCAACTCGTTCGGCTATTTCTAAAGAAGACTGATTTTCTGTTCCTTTTGTCAAGGCTGCGGCTAACAGATGAGACAGTCCGGCTTGATTTCGGGTTTCCCAGCAACTTCCGGTTCGTACAAAGATGCGAGTCGCCACAATGTCTGCTGCTGGGTTTTCGGTTACTAAAACCACAATGCCATTGTTGAGAACTGTACGATGGATGTTCCGGCTTGAGGTTGTTTGAGTTAACGTTTGAGTCACAGTTTGTCGGTTGGTCTTGGTTAGAACGTGATTTCGGTGTAGGTCTGTCTGTTTTTGAATACAGTTAGACTCAGGGTTGAAAAATCTACACCACATACCCCTTCATGGCTCTATCATTATTTTGATTTAGCTGTTGTCATACTCGATACGATTAGGCTTTCACTGAATCTCTTGCTAGCTTAGACTAGGTTGGTGCGATCGCAGACCTTTTTGTTATCCGGTCAAGGCTGAGAAGGTTGAAGCCGATGAATCAACCGAGATCAGCCGATTGCCAATCTAATCAAAGTTACAAAATTTGTCCTGGAGGTTCGTACTTATGAATACTATATCTCAATCCACCTGTCCAGTGTGTGGGTCTTCGGAATGGAATATATTTTTTGAGATGGCGGATGTTCCAGTTTTCTGCAATCTTCTGTGGCCCGATCAACAAGACGCGCAAAATTGTAACCGAGGGGATCTGCATCTGGCGTTTTGTTCTCACTGTGGTTTTATTAGTAATGTGGCTTTTGATCCGGCTCGTTTAGAGTATACCCAATCCTACGAAAATGCGTTGGATTTTTCACCTCGTTTTCAAGAGTATGCTAAATCTTTGGCGATGCGTTTAATCGAACGTCATCATCTTCAGGAGAAAACGATTCTCGAAATTGGCAGTGGGAAAGGAGAGTTTTTGATTTTACTGTCTGAACTCGGAAATAATCAGGGAATTGGTTTTGATCCCAGTTATGTTCCGTTAGAAGAACATCAAAAAGCACAGGATAAAGTTGAGTTTATTCAAGACTATTATTCAGAACGTTATGCTGAGTATCAAGGCGATTTTATTTGTTGTCGGCATACGTTAGAACATATTCCGCAACCGATGCAACTTTTGAAATCAATTCAACACACGATTGGAGAGACTAAACCGGGGATTTTCTTTGAGGTTCCCAATGCTTTAGATACGTTTGAACGCTTGTCAATTTGGGATATTATCTACGAACATTGTGGTTATTTTTCGCCTGTTTCTCTGACTTATGCGTTTTCCTGTTGTGGATTTGAGGTCGATAATATTGAAGAAGACTTTAACGGACAATTTCTCTGTATTGAGGCGCATCCGGGTGAAATCGTAACAACGTTAACGGCAGAACAAACGGAAAAGGTTCAACAATTCGCTGAAGAGATTCAACGATTTAAAACTGTATTTGATCAAAAAATTCGGACTTGGAAAAACAAACTGGAAGCTTATGTTGCGGAAGGGAAACGGGTTGTGGTTTGGGGTGCAGGTTCTAAGGGTGTGACCTTTTTAAATTTCCTCAAAATGCAAAATCCCATTGAATATATTGTTGATATTAATCCTCGCAAACAAGGAATGTATGTTCCCGGAACCGGACAAAAAATTGTTCCGCCGGAGTTTTTGTCTGAGTATAAACCGGATGTTGTGATTGTGATGAACCCGATTTATCAAGATGAAATTAAAACAATGCTGGCAAATATGGGTTTAAACTGCACCTTAGAAACAGGCGTTTAGGAGACAGTTTACAGGGATGTTGGGGCGAGTTCCGAACAGATGTATGTCTTGACAAAAATAACTGATATAAACCTGCCCTAACTTCCAGTTATTCGTATTCTGAACATAATCACTGTGGGGGGCGGGTTTATGTAGATTATTGCTCAGAAATAGGAATGATTGTGGAACCCGCCCCTACGCCTACTGGTCACTGTTATTAACTAACTGTCAAGGGCGGGTTTATGTAGATTATTACTGAGAAATAGGAATGATTGTGGAACCCGCCCCTACACCTACTGGTGACTTTTATTAAGAAACTGTCAAGGGCGGGTTTATGTAGATTATTACTGAGAAATAGGAATGATTGTGGAACCCGCCCCTACGCCTACTGGTCACTGTTATTAAGACTGCCATCCTTTCAAAACTTTCTCGGCAATGGTATTAAAGGACTGTCCGAGTTGTTTTTTGATTTTCCATCGACTAAATGCTTTCTCGTATTCTTCCCCTTCAGTTTGATAGGTTCTCCAGGCACTCAAGGCTAAGAATAAACCCCAGATTAACATAATTGACAGCGCAAAGGCAATCCCCTGTGTTGTCACCAAATTGAGTAAAATTAGAAAAGCACTAACAATTCCAAATTTGATTAAGTCCTGTCCCAATTTCTGATGACGTTGGGCATTAAAAATCAGTTTTTCGTGAGAGTCTTGTCTCGAAAGATGCCATTCTTGTTCCGCCAGCGCTAATTCACCGGGAGAAATGCCCAATTCTGCTGCAATTTCCATCAATTGAGAGCGAGACAGTTCTCCGTCTTCATCTTTTTTAGCAAAAGCAATCTTGAGAATTTCCTGGGCTTCTTGTTGAATATAAGTTTGTTGAGTGATCGAGTTTTCGGATGTTTCCATCGTGAGTTTCCCATAGGCTAACTTCTCCTGATTTTAATATTACCAAATCCTTCAGAGAACTGTGAAACGGCTAGGGGGGGGATTTCTCGACTGTCAAGGGCGGATAATATTAACCTCCCAAGGTGTACAACCAACCATCTCGCCCACAGATGATAATTTTGCCATCCCAGACAACCGGGGTAGACTCAAAGGAAATTCCGGGTTTAAACTGTCCCACTTGTTCGACTTTCAGGCGATAATATTCTCCTGCTGCATTTTCTAAGGCGTTGGAGTCATCGGGTTTGGCGGTTTCCCACTCTAAATTAAACAGATAAACGCCATTATATCCAGCCGTGACTAATTTATAACCATCGGTAAAAATTGGTGTAGAAATTGAACCGCCAATTCTTTGTTTAAAGACGATAACAGGTGTATTATAAGTTTGTTGTAATAACGGCCCTTTAACTTTTTGACCTGTGATTTTATCCTGAGAACCAATATAAAGATAGCCATCAATAGCGTTCGTTGCAAATAAAGCGGGAAAACCATCAGGGTTGTATTCATCGTTCAAACTAACAGAACCAATAATTCCCCCTTTCCAACTGGCTAAATTTGTATTTCCTGTGGGTAAAAACCATTCAACGCTGTCTTCAGGTAGTTTATCGGGATTGAGTTTTATCACACCACCTTGGCCGGGAATCCGTTCTTTTTCAATCGTACAAAAAAGCTGACTCGATTTTGAAATAGCAACCGTTCCATCTAAATCTGAACCGATGTCAAAATCCCAGATTATTTTTCGTTCATCTAAACTAATTCCATAAATATGTCCTGAACCCGCAGCTACAAAAATACGGTTATCCAGTCGAGAGGGTGAAGCTTCACTGATAATATTTCCGCCCTGTCTTTTCACATCTGAGGAACTATAAAGTTGAACTTCTGATAATATTTTGGGTTGCCGAAAGCCTAATTTTTTTTGAGCGGCTTTTGTCGAACTGCTGAGGAAGTAACCGATGCTATTTTCTCCCGCATTAAAAATAATATCATCACCGAGATATAATGCTGAACTGTCATTATCTTGGCTATAAGAAGCTGTTTTTTTTATATTCAGTTTCCAGAGTTCTTGACCCGTTCTAAAAGAAATTGCTCGAAAACTGGGTGCAATTCCATTTCGGGGTCTACCTGTTCGACTGCCTTGTAAAATCACAATTTGATTGTCTATGGTTGCTGTTTCATCAATATAAATACTCGAAGAACCTTTAATCACATCATCAAATTTATATTTCCAAATTTCTTCGTTTGTTTCAAAATCTATCTTTCTTAAATGATGATCATAGGCACCAATAACTAAATAGATTTTACCTTGATCGCGTGTAATTGTGGGTTGTCCTGTCCAACCAGCCCCACTCCAAACTTTTCGGGTACTCCCAACATAAGTTACTCCGGTTCCCAGGGGAAATTTATGGATAATATTCAAGCCTTCAGGAACCCCTCGACCATAAAATCGTCTCTGAGGATTCCCCAAAAAAGTCGGAACTAATAAATCGGTTCCGGCTTGCAAATAACTGACAATTTTATTAAAGCCATTGCTGATATTCTGTTCTTTTAAACGGGGTTTAAAAAAGTTTAAAAACGTTCCCGGAAACAAGGCACTGATTAAAAATTGAGCTGAATATTTGTGGAATTTTCGTCTGGATAGGTTCATCGACTTAAGGGTGCAATTCTAAAAGCAATCATTATTAAACCATGAATTGCTCTGATTGGTAGAAAATGTAAGTTGCCTAGAGTTTTGGGGTCATTTACGCTAAACTAGAAGACTAATAAGCGGACTCAATATGAGCAGGTGTTCCTATGGCTAACCGTCTTGCCCAGTCCAAAAGTCTCTATCTTCGCAAACACGGGGAAAATCCCATCGACTGGTGGCCCTGGTGCGATGAAGCCCTGGAAAAAGCCAAGGGTGAGGATAAACCCATTTTCCTTTCGATTGGCTATTCTAGTTGTCATTGGTGTACAGTGATGGAGGGTGAAGCGTTTTCGGATCGGGCTATCGCTCAATATATGAATGAGAATTTTGTCCCCATCAAAGTTGACCGCGAAGAACGGCCGGAAATTGATAGTATTTATATGCAAGCGCTACAAATGATGACGGGTCAAGGGGGCTGGCCGTTAAATATATTTCTCTCTCCTGATGACTTAGTTCCCTTTGTTGGTGGCACTTATTTTCCGGTTCAACCTCGCTACGGACAACCGGGTTTTATAGAAGTTTTGCGACGAGTCAGGAATTTTTATAATACAGAAAAGACTCGTTTGCAAAATCTTAAACAAGAAATTCGTAATGCTTTAGTTGAATCAACATTATTACCTGCTTCTCAACTGAGTGAGGGTTTATTACAACAAGGTTTAACAACCAATACAGGCATTATTAGTCGCAATGATTTCGGTGGGCCGCGTTTTCCAATGATTCCTTATGCGGATACGGCTTTACATGAAACTCGATTTGATTTGGAATCTCGTTATGATAGTTTACAAGCTTGTACTCAACGGGGAACAGACCTCGTTTCTGGGGGAATTTATGACCATGTAGCGGGGGGTTTTCATCGGTATACGGTTGACCCCACTTGGACGGTGCCGCACTTTGAAAAAATGCTTTATGATAACGGACAAATTGTTGAATATTTGGCTAATTTATGGAGTAAAGGCGTTACTGAACCTGCCTTCAAACGATCAATTTCAGGAACAGTTAGCTGGTTAAAACGAGAAATGACTGCATCAAAGGGATATTTTTATGCGTCCCAAGATGCGGATAATTTTACCACTCCTGAAGAAGTTGAACCGGAAGAAGGGGCGTTTTATGTATGGACTTGGCAAGAATTAGAGGAGATTCTTTCACCGGGAGAATTTGGAGAATTGCAAGCCAAATTTACGGTTACAAAAGCGGGGAACTTTGAAGAAAAAAATGTCTTACAGCGTTGGAATTGTAATGAACTGAGTAAACAATTAGAATCAGCCTTAGCAAAATTGTTTGCAGTGCGTTATGGTTCCAAGCCTGAAGATTTAGAAACGTTTTCTCCCGCTACAAATAACCAAGAAGCTAAATCAAAAAATTGGCCTGGTCGCATTCCTCCCGTCACAGATACTAAGATGATTGTGGCTTGGAATAGTTTGATGATATCCGGTTTAGCGAGGGCGGCGACGGTTTTTCAACAGTCAGAATATCTGAAAATTGCCACAACAGCCGCACAATTTATTTTAGAGAATCAATGGGTGGATGAACGACTGCACCGGGTTAATTATGATGGAAATCCTGATGTTTTAGCCCAGTCAGAAGATTATGCGTTATTGATTAAAGCCTTAATTGATTTACATCAAGCCAGTGTATTAGACGCGAGTTTTAAAGCCCCCGAATATTGGTTTGAAAAAGCGGTTCAAGTTCAACAGGAATTTGATCAATTTCTCTGGAGTTCAGAATTGGGCGGTTACTACAATATCGGAACAGATGCAGGGAACGAATTATTAATGCGAGAACGCAGTTATATTGATAATGCAACCCCTGCGGCGAATGGAGTTGCAATGGCGAATTTAGTGCGGTTATTTTTGCTAACTGAACAGTTAGACTACCTCGACAAAGCCGAACAAGGTTTACAGGCATTTAGTAGTATTATGGAAAAATCCCCCCAAGCCTGTCCGAGTTTATTTGTGGCGTTAGATTGGTATCGTAATAATACCTTAGTCAGAAGCAATGTAGAACACATTAAAACCTTGAGTTCTCAATACTATCCGGTAACGATTTTTAAAGTGGATACTAACCTTCCTGAAGGGGTAACGGGGTTAGTTTGTCAGGGGTTGAAATGTAAGAAACCCGCTAATACCTTTGAGGAAATGCAGCAACAACTTCAAGAGAGTCAAACTCGTTCATAGAAGATTAAAAATTCCTGGTTTCTCAAAGAAGCCGGGATTTTTTTTGTCATTTAGGATTGCTAGAGGTCAATTTATGCTTAAATAAACGGTATGATTCTCGTCAAAATTTATTTAAGGTAAATGTTAGAAGATTTAAACTCAATTTGGAAACGGGTTAATAGTTCAATGTTGCTGCGTTTCCTGTTACTGTTTGCTTGCGGTTGGGTGGTTGTTCAACTGATTGATTATTTCTACTCTGTTATTACAATTTTTACGATTTCCGCAACGTTGGCAGCTTTATTAAATTATCCGGTTCAAAGCCTTTCTCGTTATATTCCGCGTGGATTTGCCATCGCTGTTACTTGTATCATAACCTTTGGATTATTAATAGCTTTAATTGGTATACTCGGTGCAGAAATTATTAACCAAGGACAGGGATTTGTAACCAGTTTACTGAATTTTTTACAGGATTCTGATGTTAATCCAATCGAAAACTTTTTAGATTCGATTAATATTGAAAGGATTATTCAAACCTTACAAACCGGATTGCTAACAGGTTTAGGTTTACTTCAAGGCACATTTTCAAACTTTTTAACCTTAATTTTTATTGTTGTAATTTGTGTTTATATGCTGATTGATGGAAGTAAAATTTGGTCAGCTTGTTTAAAAATATTACCTGTAGAGATTCGCGAGCGCTTTTCTGTAACGGTTCAAGAAAGTTTCATTGGTTTTTTTCGTGTTCAGTTTTTATTAGTGCTATTTTTATCAACTTCTGGGTTTATTGTTTTTTCAATTTTAGGTATTCAATATGCTTTATTTTTGAGTATTATTTTAGGTGTAATTGATCTGATTCCGGGTATTGGTGGAACATTATGTGTGATTGTCGTGAGTTTATTAGTGTTTCTCTCTCAAGGGGTTTGGATGGGGGTTAAAGTGTTAATTGCAGCAACAATTTTACAGCAAGCTCAAGATAACATCATCTCTCCTAAACTGATGAAAGATAACTTAAATATTAATCCTGTCTTTCTGTTCTTTTCTCTGTTTGTCGGGGAAAGAATTGCCGGAATTTTAGGCGTATTTCTCGCGATTCCGATTGCTGGAATGCTGATTAGTTGGTTGAGTGAACCCCAGGAGGAAGACAATTAAATAGAGAAACTGAAGTCATTTTTTATTCAGTTGTTTCTTTTTTTGGACGGGAAAACATAGCTTTAAACCAACTGGTTTTACTCAGACTATTTCCCCACATCACAATTCCCGTTGTTAACATCAACAGCAACCCCAACCCATTCAATAAAACATAAACAGGTTCGAGTTGCTTTCCGAGATATTCTCCTTCGTGAATCACCATTAAAAAGTGAACTTGATCGCGAGATAAACCAAACCAACTCTTTCCTAATCGATAAGCGACACCTGTCGTTGCCGTAATCAAAAACGGTAGCATAATAATCGGAGCGAGTTGGCGATGGAATTGGCGAAGTGTACGAAGGTTCATAGGAGATTTGTTGTTTAAAAGTCCTTATCGAATATCTGAAACTTTGTTAACGGTGATCGGTTTATTCAACTCCACAGAATCATTATAAATTTCAGAAGGCGAAATTTGGGGTTGAAGAGTCGGTGTTTGCTGAATGGGTTGATAGGGTTGGCTATTGTAGTCCTGATAACCATCCTCATTATTGTAATTGTACCCGTCATCATAATTCCCGTAGTCATTGTAATCGTTAGATCTCGGAGGAGCAGGTTGAGGTTCAGGTTCAGGTTCAGGTTGAGGAGGCGGAGGGTTCAACCATCCTTCCCAGGTTTGAATTTGAGGTTGAGCCGCATTAAACGCATTTGTTCCATAAGGAATTTTCTTCAACGTAGCGATCGCCGCAGGTAAATCATAAACTGATTGATCCAAACCGATGTCTAAGATTTCCTGACTCCATTCCCCAATTAAACGATCCGCACGTCCCCGCCAAGAACTCGAAGGAGACACT
Source organism: Limnoraphis robusta CS-951 (assembly GCF_000972705.2). The sequence continues at coordinate 43,557 of NZ_LATL02000119.1, forward strand.
TGAGAAGCCAGTTGAATCGCTTTGACATAACTATCTACGGTACCACTAGCGGCGATATTTTCTGCATCTTGAACATTTTTAGTATCTTGAAGTTCAGCTTTCCATCCATCAACCTTCATTTTGGCTTCAGGATAGAGTACAATTCCGGGTTTAATCTGTTCAGCCACCGAAATGGCTTGGGCTAAATCCCCGTCTGAAGCGATTTGAACGGCTCGATCTAAAATGGGTTGAAATTCCAAGCGTTGGCTTCTTTCTGCCCACTCAGAAATTCGATCTTGAGCTTCATCATAAAGCGCCCGTCCTTGGCTAATTTGTTGCGCTTGAGAAATCGCTTCTTTGAGGGATTTCACATCTCCAAAACTGGCTAATTGATCGGCATTTTCTAATAAAGGTCTATCTTCTATTTCTTCTATTTTCTGATTCCAACGCACCATCTGAACCTGGGCATCGTCGCCCCGAGGATTAGAAGTCGGAATTGATCGCAGTTCAGCAACAGCAGCTTTTAAGTCTTTAACAGCACCAGAACGGGCTAATTTTCGAGCTTTTTCTAAAGTTGCCACATCCGAGATCGCCTGTTGCCAGTCGCGAATATATTGTTGTGCTTTATTATGAAAAGGACGACCGACATTAATTTTACGAGCTTGAGCGATCGCATCTTTCAAGCCTTCTACCGTATCCAACGAGGCGGGAATATGAGCGCGAGATAACAAGATAAAATCTTCAACTTCTTTATCTAAATTCCCCCGTTTGGGGATTTGCTGCGCCATATTAATTGAGCGTTGCCAATCTCCTGTTTTTAAATTTTCTTCTGCTAAATTCAGAGCGGTTTTGCTGTATTCTGTAATCGCCTTTGTCGCGCGATCATAGAGATAACTTTCTGAACCAATTACCTCTGCTTTTTTGATCGCTTCAATGATATTATCAAAACCACCTTGTTCAGCAATTCCTCGGGCTTCTGCCAATTTTTTGCTTTCTTCACGAACAATCTGAACGAAATCGGTCAGTTCTTGATATTTGGTTGTTTCCCAATATTGATTTCCCATATTCAGCAAACGAGTCGCTTCTCGAAATGCCAAATTCGTCTGTTCTTGACGCAAATGATCTTCAGCTTTGCGGTAAATACCCTCGGCTTCTTTCCAGAGATCGTTCCATTCTTTAATTCGTTCTTCTACCTTCGCCATTGCTGGGGTATCTTGAGGAACTTTGCGAGCGCTTTCTATGGCTTTTTTCAGTTCACCTGCTTGAAATAAATTTTCACTCAAATCGAGAATATCCAGTGACCACTGTTCAATCCGACGGTTAATTTCAGGACGGAGGGGGTGAGTTTTCGATAAACCATCCACCAATTCAATCGCCACCAATAAATCTTGAACCGTTTCTTTTTTAGCGGCGGTTTCTGCACAATAAAGACGCAAAGAAGCCGAAGCAATCGGCCAGAAAATTTTCGGACAATTGGGTAAAGACGGCGATCGCAACAGCATCGAACTGGCTAAATATCCCACACCTCCCGGCGTTAAGATCATCAACACCAACCACAACGGCGTTAACTTCAGCACCAAGGCTCCCTTAGACTGTTTCGGCGCTCGGGGTGGCGGTTCAGGAATAGGTTCCGATGGAGGAATCGCTAAAGTCTGCGGAATCACAGTCTCCGGTTGGGGATCTGTTTTTGGCGGTTGAGTTGATTGTTCCTCAAGCCCCGACTCCAACAACGCCCGCAACTCTTTGAGTCGTTCAGCGCGACTTTTCCGCAGCGACAAGGGTTGCGCGGACAGTTGAGGATCTTTTCCTGGTTGCGTGGATAATCGTTCTATCCAACGGCTCTGTTTCTTGTGCTTTTCACTCATAGGTATGCTAACCCAAAACAGCTCTCACCACACAAACGCCTCGACTCCCGACCTGACAGTAGAAGTATGGGCGACAATCTACCGTAAATGAAAGGGGGAGAGAGGTTCAAGCTCAGAGTATAGCGGCCATTGGTATACAACAGCTTCAACCCGATAATTCCCATGCTCCAATCTCCCCCATCCTGGTTTGATCAGACCAGGGTTTTGATTTTAACTTCGATTCGACTGTCATGTACAACTTGAGCTAGCTGACATCAGAACAGAATCGATCTTCTCCGAATATTAGGGGAATCGGTTCGCGATCGCAACTCCTCAATCAGTTCAGAGAGATGATCGCCATTGGCTTGATAGACTTCCCCGCAAAATTCACACTTGGCTTCGGCGCCGTTGTCTTTGGCGATCATGTCCCGCAGTTCGGCTTCTCCGAACATTTTTAAAGCGTTCAAGACTCGTTCAAAGGAACAACTACAATCAAAGCGGACAAGTTGGGTTGTCGGTAGAATCTTTAAGTCCATATCTCCCAACAGGTGTTGGAAAATGTCGGGTAGGGTTTGACGTTGGCGTAATAGGGGAGTAAACCCAGATAAGCCTTCAATTCGAGATTCTAAGGTCTTTACTAATTCTTCATCGGTTGCGGCTTTGGGCAGGACTTGTAATAATATTCCCCCAGCCGCTTGTACACCCTCACTATCAACAAACACGCCCAAAACCAAAGCTGAAGGCGTTTGATCGGAGTTGAGAATATAGTAAGTCAGATCGTCACCAATTTCCCCAGAAATCAGTTCAACGGTACTTGAGTAACGATAGCCAAAGCCTTCATCCCGCACCACATAAACAAACCCATTGCGACCCACTGCACCCCCAACGTCGAGTTTTCCTTTTTCGTTGGGCGGAAGTTCCACATCGGGATTTTCTACATAACCTCGGACGGTACCATCTAACCCCGCATCAACGAGAACTCGACCCAGGGGGCCGTCTCCTTTGATTTGAATGTTGACTCGGGATTCAGCTTGCTTCAAACTCGAAGCAAGTAACAATCCTGCGGCCATTGTCCGACCGAGCGCTGCCGTGGCAACGTAGGAAAGTTTGTGGCGTTGTTTGGCTTCTTCGGTTAAGCGGGTGGTAATGACTCCCACCGCCCGGATTCCATCCGACGCCGCCGTAGCGCGAATCAGTTGATCAGCCATGCTTACATTTCTTTACACTGCCTATTTTTAACCATTGTAGTTTTTTCCGGCGTCTTGGCTGAGGGAGAGTGCGATCGCTTACCATATAAGACAGTGAACAGGCAATCATGCAACAGGCAACAGGCAACAGGCAAGAAACTATTAACTGTTCACTGGTCACTGTTAACTGAAAAACTGGTCACTCTCTTGCAAACTGTGCTTCTGGCGGAAACCGCGCCCGTCGCAAGTTTGCGCTGATAACTGGTCACTGATAACTGTAAAAGACTATGCTGGGTACTTTTCAACAAAGCAATCTTCGTATTGAAGTCGAAGCGTCAGAAGCGGCGATTCGAGATAGTTTATTACGCCCGAGTCAGTTTCAACAATGGTTATGGCCCCAGCAGTTTTCTCCGGGACTCCCGGAACAGTTTCAAACCGGGATGATGTTTACCAGTTCTATTGGGCCTGTTACCATTCAACATTATGTTGATGTCGCTGAGTCGAACTGTCTCCGTTTGTTACTGAGTCGGGGAATTGATGGTTTTCACGAATGGTATTGGGGCGAGGGTTGGCTTCAGTCCCGACTGGAAGGAATTTCGGTGATTCCATTGAATTTAGGTCAAACGATTAATTTAATGCGATTAAAAGAATTTTTGAGTCAGCAAAATAAGGTTGGGGCGGGTTCACGTTAACCTTTGATACCTACAAACAATTCAGATAAACC
>NZ_LATL02000120.1 GCF_000972705.2 Limnoraphis robusta CS-951
ACACAACGAGCGCAAAAGTAGGTTGGGTTAACAAAGGAAACCCAACATTAAAGTTAACACAACGAGCGCAAAAGTAGGTTGGGTAGAACGACAGTGAAACCCAACATCAAAGTTAGATTGGTTTGTTGGGTTTCATTCTTCAACCCAACCTACGAGATTTGTTGGGTTTCATTCTTCCAAAGTTAGATTGGTTTGTTGGGTTTCATTCTTCAACCCAACCTACGAGATTTGTTGGGTTTCATTCTTCAACCCAACCTACTTAATCGGGTTGAGGTGGGATTTCTAGGGGTTCTAAACGACTAGGTTCGGAGGGTAAAGGTTGAATAAGTTCTGATTCTGGTGTTTCCAATTCTCCGGTTTTGGGGAAGGAAAACTGACTCGGACTAGAACTATTGGACTCATAGGTTTGAATGACAATAGAGCGGGTTTCTTGTTCGCCTAAACTATTGGTAACTTGCAAAGTAATGGTTTCAGCAAGGGGAGCTTGACTAATGGTATAAGTCATTGAACCTTCAGGCTGTACAACACCAACTAAGGGGTTTAATTCGACTTTAATTCCCTCTCCGCCTTCGACTTTCCAGGCTAACTGAATAAAAACGGGTGCGCCTCCTTTACTAATTGCAATTGGCGGGAAATTTTCTACAGGTTGAGTAATAGATTGATCGTTTACTTTGAATTCAATTTCAATCGGTGTGGGTCTAACTTTAACAGGGGGTGAAGTGCGAGTAATATTAGCAGTTTCTTCCGATTTTTTAGGAATAACATCTAGCTGAAACGTATATTCTCCGGGGGGTAAAGTTGTTGTCGGAACATCTCGACAAACAAGCGGTAAATCAACCGTTGCGGGAATTGAACAGAATTGACTAACTTGACTGGGGTATTGATAGCGTTGAATTTCTTGAGTTGAACCCGTTTGACTTTGAGCGCTGATAATAAACTCTTGAACTTGGTTGGGATTTTGAATCACCCAGTTTAATTTGATCGGTTCTTTTTGAGCTTCTTCATAAACCGCTTTTGATATTGTAAATTGTTCGAGTTCGGGTAAAGGTTCCGGTTGCACAATGATAGTATTTTGTAGGGGTTGAGAATCTGAGGGTTCTTTCGGATTGGATAAAGAGTAAACCTCGACTTTAAAGGTATAATTTCCCGGTTCAATCAAACGAGTATTTAAGCTCCATTGACAGCTTAAGTCTTCGGGTTTTTCTCCAACTTCACAAACTAAATCACCCCAAATATTTCTGACATCTTTGGGTTTGAGTTGAGTGTTTTCTAAGTCTTTTACATAAGAAGCTGTTCTAATCACTTGATCGCTTCCTTGAGTAATAATGTCAAGTTGAGCTAACTGGCTCTGATTTTTGATATCAAACTGAAGAACAATTTCTTCTTGTTGAACTTTGGAATAGGCTGATTTTGGAGAGGTTATTTCGTTAATTTGAGATAATAGAGGTTCGGGTTTTGGGATAATTTCTATTGTATCAGTCCGACTGGAATCAGAAGCCTCGTTTGATGAACGCTTTCTAAATAGCTCGTTAATCGGTTTGGGAAACGTTTCGATTTCTAGTGTATATTTATTGGGAGAAGGGGGAGCCATAGTTAAGCTACAACGAGTTATTTTTTCGTCTTCATTCAGTTGACAAGGTTCGGAGTTTTTGCGAACGTCATCTGAAAAATTGGGTTTTCCGTCTAAAAATGGATAGTTTTTTAATTCGCGGCTTCCTTGGCTGTCAATACGAGTTAAAACAAGTTTATCTAATTGTTGAGGGTGGCTGACTTCCCACTCAATTTTAATCGGTTCACCTTCATTATATTTTCGGGTTGGTTTTAGGGTACTAAATTCACTAATTTTAGGTAAAGGTGGCATTTTAAAGTAATTCCACCAAATCGCAAATGCAGTTCCCGCTAAAATACAAAATGCCAACAAAATCAATAGCCACAAATGCCACCAAGGACTTTTATCCCAAATTAATATTCCCTGAAGGGATTCGCGATCTAAAGGTAAGTTTTGAGCGTCTTCTATCTCAATCTCAAAGGGAAGTTCTAAAGCGGGTCTGGGAATTAAACGACGCCATCGCCAACCTTTACGCTGAACTTGTAGAGTTATCGTTTTACTTTTACTGGGAAAAAGTCTAACATCTGAAGTCGGTGAAAAAGAGTAATTCCACAGCTTTTCTTGTCGAATAAAGTTGGTTGTTAAAATTAAATAACGTTTGGTATTGCCTTCGTTGGTTAATGCGATTTCAAAATCTGCTTCACCTTGTTTTACTTTATTTTTAGTGGGTTGGAGAGTACAGGGGAGTTGATAGTCAGGTAAAATCAGTAAATAAAAAACTCGAATGATTAGCTGAGATTCATTATTTTTTGAAATGAGTTGAATTGTGGGAAAATAGTTTCCTGCGGGGGTATATTTAGGCGGATGCAAGATTAATTTAATCTCTGCGGGAGGATCTTCTGGGTTGAGTTCAAGTCCGTCTGTCTCTCGAATTAATCCCGGTAAATTGGTATTCACTTCTGGATAACGAACATCATACCAATCCGGTTCTAAATCGGGACAAATAATGTAAAATCTATCCACTAATTTAGACCGATTTTTGACTTGAATAGGAATTTCTACTTCTTCTCCCGCTTGCAGTTCATAGGGTTTATTCGGATTGGTAACGGGAAGGATAAATTCGGGTTCGTAGTCCCAGATTGTTTCCCGATCTAAACGAACTCGAAGTTGTTGAGGACGACGAAAAACTTGATCGGGATATTGTTCGGGAGCTTCCGCAAATATTGTATAGTAATAGGTTCCCGGTGCGGCTTGCTGCGGAACTTCAAATTGAAGCTCAATTGAGATAGATTCATCTGGCTTTAGTCGGAGACGGTTATTAACCGATGATTTATCATCTATAATTGTACACCATCTTTCTATCGGTTTTGAACGAGCATCATTGGCTTTTATCCAAACGACAATTAATAATTCTTGGTTATCCGAGTTGGTGACTGTTAAGCGATATTTTTCGGTCGAACCTCGCCAAATGTTGAGGCTTTTTTGACTCTGATCTTCTTGAATAAAAATCGGTGTACGGGTTGATTGCATCCTGAATATCTCCAGTTTAATAAAACTAACTAACGGGTTCTTCGTTCATTCATACAGTTGGCTATCTTTTTGATTTTCATTTTCTTGATATTCACATGATGATTTTCTCCATCAAAGGTGAGGCGAATTTCATCATCAAACGTTTTTATATCAACGCTATTGAGTCTAATCCCAGGAAATTGAGCCACGACTTTCCCCTTTTCATTCTCTCGTGTTCCATCGGGATTTAATGACCATAGCATCACTCGTCCATCGTCTCCGGTACTCGCAAGATAGCAGCCATTTTGACTCAATGCAACCGTCCGAACGGGTTCGCCTTTATGACCATTATTCCACTGTTCTATCATCATATTTTCTGAACAGTTAAGAGTCTCACCAACTCCGGGTGACTGTTCAATACATTGACGAATTTTATCGAGGTTCCACAGCGTAATATATCCCTCTGTATCTGCACTGGCTAACCAATTGGGAAAGCTAGCATTATTAATTTCTTCATGGGTTGCTAGGCTGGTAATGTAGTTATATTGATTAATTAAATTCTTCTCCAAATTATCCGGTTGATTCTCCCAAGTATAAGGGAGATAATATAACTTATTGCGGGTTGCAGATTCTTGGTTTTGTTGTTGTAGAAAATCATTATAACTGGTAAAATTATAATAATTTTCATAATAGTAATTATTATCAAATTCTTGCCAGTTCTGCCAGTTTTCCCAATTCTCCCAAATAGCTAACTTATTATACTGACCTGCAAAAAAGACCAATCTTGGTTGATTTCGACTTTCACTGATAGCTAAGGTTAGCAATGAAAAGGGTTGTTTTAAAGTTAATTCTCGACCAATTCTCAAGTTATCTTTGTAGAGATCATAGGTTTCTGCAAGGGGTTCAAGTCCAGAGCCCTGTTTGACCTTACGAGTTTGTCGAATTTCTGATGAATTAACGCCAGAATCAATCGCTGCTAAATTCCATGCTCGCACCATTCCGCTTCCGTGAGCGCTCAATAAATAACGAGAATCCTTGGTAAATTCTAAGCCAAAAACGCGGTCATTTCTACTTTCATCAATATAAAGTGTTCCTTGTCTCTGTTTATTCGTGACATTCCAAAGATTAATTTCTCCCGTCTCTAAACCTGCGGCAACTTGTTGATTATCTTTCGGCAAAAACCGCACGACACGCACCGCTTTTTCATTTTCATCGGTAATCACTTCCGGGGGATAAAATAGATTTCCTTCGACTTGCCAGTAGCGAATACTGCGATCGCTAGAACCACTAATTACTGTATTTGCTTTGCCATCAAAAGCAACGGAGTTCACCGGATCGGTATGATGATTTTTCGGCTTGAGTAACCACCACAGTCCACCCAATAAAAGCATTAACAATAAGGCTAATAGCTGCAACCAAAATGGAATTATTGGCTTAACATCTAAAGTAATAGTTTGGGTTTCAGGCTTGGGAAAAACTGGCGTTTCGGGAGAGTCATAATTTTGATTTAATAAATGAGGTTTAAGTTTAAATTTCAGTTGACTGCCAATCCCCAACCAAGATCTAGCGTGACTAATTCTCAGTTTTTGTAATCCCGACTCTTGGGGATAAATTGTCTCAAAATTTAACCCAGTATAAATATAGTGAGATTGCTGTTGATCGGATTCGACAAAAAGTTCTTTTTCTTGTCCTTGCACTGACAAAACACTAAGATGATGCGGTCTTTTAGCTCTTTCAATAATATCAAAATTAATATCTTGAGTCCGGTTACTCTTATTCTCTAATTTAATGGTATAATTGACGCTATTATTCCATCGAACGCCGGATAAAACTTGCTCGATTGGATCGCATTCCCAACTGATAATTCCCTTCGGTAAAACTTCAAGTGTTCCCGCAACTTCTGGTTCAGGATTGAGTGTTATATTTGCTTTAGCCATGATTCTAAAGCTGTAAGTTTGACTCAATGCTTTACCTTCTTCTGGAGGTTTACACTCAAAGATAACCGATTGAGGTTCGCCGGGATTAAGTTCTGTAATTCGTTTTTCAGTTCCATGAATCATCCAACTTTTATCGAGTTGTTCTTCTCCTTTGAACGTCAAATTTACCGCCATAGAATCTTGACTAAAATTTGATACAATCACTGGAATTTCAATAATTTCGCCCGGATATCCTTTTAATCCATCTCTGGGAGTGAGAATTGATAAAGTTAGCGGTTTTAGGGGTGCTTCCAGTTTTAAACTTAGGGTTTCTGTGGCGAAAAGTTCGGGATTTTCTATGGCAATTGCTCTGACGGTTAAATCTAATGGATTTTCATAGCCTGGACGGGGAGAACGATGAATATTAACGGTAAATTCAGTTGTTGCACCTGGCGGTTTCTTGGCGGCGACTTGAGGTTCTGTGCTGTACCATTTAATATTTGACGCCGGATCGAGTCCGGGTACAATTAACTCTAAATAAAAACTATAAAAATCCTGGCTGTAGTTGGTAACATAAGCTTTAAAGGATAAAGAACGCTGTGAACCTTGCTGTAATTTAATGTATTTGGGTTCAACTTCTAATCTAATAAAATCTATCATCTGATTTGTTAAATTAAGTGAGTTTGAGAATCACTGAAGCCGTAAAAACAGGTTATTTATTCCGAAAAAACCTCTAACAATTGAGTTTGATGTCTTCTGTACCAGGCAAAATAAAGTAGGTTAATTCCAAATTCTTGTGCTGTTCTAATCTCGGTGCGGGGAAGGGTATGTTCGTTAATTCCCCATGCTTTTGATAAGCTACCAATAATCAGGATCATTCCTCCTCCCAAAAACAGTTCTAGGGGTTCGTAGTTAATATTAGGAGGAATGGCAAACAGAAACGGATGAACTTTTAATAAATGATCGGGAATTAATCGATCCCAATCTATAAAATTCAGATTAAATTCTTCTTTTCCCCAATCTGTTAAGTCTTTAAAGTTTTGATTGAGGTCGTCATCAATCGGAATTTCAATTAATACAGTTCTTCCGGTTTCTAAATATCCGCCTAAAATTTCTAACTGATTGTTGTCTAATTCACGAGTTTGTTTTTCAGTTAAATACAGCAGATCAAAATCCTCATTTCCTATGAAGTAAATTTGCTCAATTTCTGAAATTCCTTGCATTCTCGGGTCAAGCGACTCTACGGAGTGCATCAGAAAACCAAGATTTTCTTGACAATATTTTCCTTCGGCTTCTGACATCATTCCTCTAGAAGCTTGAGGAGATAACATCGCCGTTTTCACAACAATTTGAGGACGCGATCGCGCTGCAATTCGATAGCGTAAATCTAATTCATTAACTTGAGGAAATAAAACCTCCTCGGGTTGACAAATTTGAACGGTTCCCGGTTCCAGATTAATTCGACAAATTTCTACTTCTAAATGACTGGGTGGATCGGTTTTTTGATCGATCCGAAAGGTTTCTCGAACGACATCATTATCATTTCTCAAACTGAGTTCTTCTGGGTCAACATAACTGACCACTAAATAAACAATAATCGGTTGCGTTTTTGAGGGTTTGGGGTCAGTAATTCTAAATTCCATCGGACGATCAATAATAATTGGATTTCCCTCACCATCGATCGCAATTCCGGGTTTTACCATTAACCATCCCGTTTGAAATTTTGACTGTACGCCAGCAGGAGCGCTTGTAGGATGCACACCCAACCCGCAAACAATTCCCGGTTGATTCAGCGATTGATAATGTAAATTTTGCCGTTTCCGAGAATAGGTATGTGCTAAACGCCATCGTTGAGCATTAATCATTAAACCGTCTGTAACATGAAGGCGATCGAGAGGATTTGGAGAGGGAGTCGGGAAATATTGATCGGTCATGGTTTAACTGTGGTCGTTTCTAAATTTGAATTTTTTAAGTTGGCATTTTCGAGATCGACTTTATCTAAATTCGCGCCTTGTAAATTGGTATGACTGAGGTCAGCATAGTTAACATTAGAACGGCTCAAATTTGCAAAACTGAGGTTGGCGTGGCTGAAATTTGCATACATTAAATCTGCGTCTTTTAAGTCAGCATAACTCAAATTACTGTGGCTGAAGTTTGCCATAAATAAATTAGCTGCCCGCAGTTTAGCATGGGAGAGATTAACATTAGAAAGATTGGCATTTTTGAGGTTGGCTTCTTCCAAATTCGTTCCCACCAGTTGAGTTTGAGTTAAGTTAACATTCTCTAAATTTGCACCTGCTAAATTTTGCCCGCTTAAGTCTTGCGTCCAAGGTTCTGAATGATTGACAATTTGCCAAACCAAACGCCATTTTGGTTCGAGTTGTTCTTCATTGAGTTGAGTATTTCTGAGATCTGCTCCCTCTAATTTTACTCTGCTTAAATTAGCATCTTTTAGGTTGGCATCTCGCAAATCGGCATCGCGTAAATCGGCTCGATCTAAGTTAGCTTTGGTCAGGTTTGTACCTCGGAGATTTGCACCTCTAAGTTTCGCTTTACTCAGATCAACATTTTGTAGAAATAAACCGCTCAGATCGGCTTTTTCCAAATCACAACGCCGACATTCTCCGTTTTGCTGTAATTTTTTCATCACTCTAGAAATTTCAGACGAGACGGGTACTGCCAACCCCAATACTATTCCCAGGACAATCACAATCACGGCTATTATTTGACTTTTGTAAAGATTCGGTTTCATGGCCCAGTCCCCATCTTGTTGTTCTCCTCTTAGAGTGAACGGTGCGTTGGTATTTTTTGTCTAGATAAATACTTGAAACTGAAGAAATTAAACTGTAGTATAATAACATGGCTGCATTTTAGTTGATTTTCTCGCTATTATGGTTCTTATTTAAGAGATTTTAATTTTTCTGAAGCAAAAGGTTAAAGTCAACTTAAATTAAATTAAATGTATCACAGTTATCAGAAATTGTAAAAATATTAATGAGGATGAAATCAACATTGCGATGGATAGGTATTGTTAGCATTGGACTGGGGTTCTGTATTCAAACCGCAGTTCAAGCAACGGGTGCATTAAAACGACGAGAAATTTCAAATTCTCAACTCAATTTCGCCCAGGGAACGATCAATCTTCTCCAAGGTGTACCAACGCCGGGTTTACCTTCCGTATCGCCTCCAGAACTCCCTGAAATTCCTCAACCTCCTCAACCTCCTCAACCGCAATTTCCCCCCGCACCGCAACCGAAGCCAGATGCAGTTCCCGAACTCCCATTAGCTGATTTTGATTACGATAATGTAGAATTTTGGCAAGAACTCTGCACCACCCTCGAACAGACGGAACGATACGCCGAAGCGGTGGCGGCTTGTCAACGGGTAATTGAACTGAAGCCCAAACAAGAAAATTTAGAAATTTGGATGAGTTTAAGCCATTCATTACAACAGTTGAAACAATATCCTCAAGCTTTAGTTTCCTATAATTATGTCTTGCAGCGAGAACCGAAATATTCTCAAGTTTTATTGCAAAAATGCGAAATATTTTTAGAATTAGAACAATATGAACAAGCGATTTCATCTTGCGAAGAAGCCCTGAAAATCGATGGGATTTGGGGGCGAAGCAGTCCGGCTGATGCTTGGACAAAAAGAGCGATCGCCGTGCTAGAGTTAGGACGCATAGAAACGGCAAAACTGCAAGATTTAGGACAAGTTGATGGGGCAGAAGCCCGTAAAATTCAAAGCCTAGAAGACGCGATCAATTCCTACAATCAAGCCCTGAGAATTGCGCCAAATTCTTCCTTGATTTTGAGCGAAAAATGTGGTATATTGATAGAACTAGAACGCTATCAAGAAGCCCGTGAAAGTTGCGAATTGGCGATCGCCGTGAACGAAAATTGGGGTGCCAGTACCCCCGCTCAAGCTTTAGAATATTTGCTCGTTATTCGTCAAGAAATCGCCCCATCAAATCCGCTCCTAGTTAATAACCCAAAAGAACCCGAAGAACTCGCCGAACAATTTCAAAATTTAGTCAGTTTCTACGAACAAATTTTGGCTGAAAATCCCAACAATGCCGAAGCTTGGACAAGACAGGGTATTGCTCTACAAACTTTAGGAAAAACGGCTCAAGCGTTAACCTCCTACAGTCGGGCGGTTCAGATTCAACCGAACTATTCTTTGGCGCTCGCAAACCAGTGCGAAGTTCTCAATCAACTCGAACAATATCAACAAGCCCTAAGCGCCTGTGAAGCCGCCCTTTCTGGCGATCAAAATTGGGGCGATACTCGTCCGGCGAAAGCCTGGAATCAACGCAGTACAGCTTTGGCGGGATTAAAACAGTATAACGATGCTTTGGCGAGTGCCGATCGCGCCATTACTCTGGAGGAAGACTACAGCGCCGCCTGGAACAACCGAGGGGTGATGCTGTGGCATTTGGGCCAACTCCAGCAAGCACAGCAACAGTATGAATTTGCAGAAATCAACTATGAACAGGCGCTTCTATCGACCCGTCAGGCGGTTAAGCTCGATCCCCGCTACGCTCAGGGTTGGTACAATCACGGTCGCATTCTCAGCGAGTACGGTCAATTGCTGAGTCTACAGCGACGGGATGAGGAGGCCAGAGAGCTATATCAAGCCGCACGAAAGGCTTACGAGCAGGCGCTAACAGGCGATCTGACTCCGAATGACCGCATCCTCAAAGCCAGTATTTTCGCCAATCAAGCCGTTGTTTTGTGGCGCTTGCGAGATCCCCAACTGTTAACAGAGGCTTTGGTCGCCACTCAGCAAGCGGTTCAGTTGAATCCCCAATCTTTTGAGGCTTGGCACAATCAAGGATTAATCTTACTCGAATTAAAGCAATATCGAGGCGCTTTAAATGCTTACACCCAAGCTGACACCCTCAGTCCCGACAATGTGGGGGTAATTACTGCAAAAGGAATCGCCCTTTCTCGTTTGGGTCGCTATCAAGATGCTTTGGCTATTTTTGAACAAGCATTGCAGTTAGATCCAGAGTATATGATTGCCCGTAGAGAGCGAGAAATCGTGCTAAGAAATTTAATCAAAATGACCCAACGAATGCCGAGTTAGATTGATGATTTATTATCAGGAGCGAACGCCATGAGACTATCAGAATTAGTCAACACGGTCAGGGCTAGAGGACGAGAAATTTTTAACTTTGTTTCTCATCCTGATGCTACCATTCGTCGGATCGTTCGGCATCGGGCGCAGCAAATTTATGAACAGGTAAAAATAGGAGGAAGCGATGGTAACAAACAAAAGAAAGAAACTCCTGTTTCCCAACAATCACAGCATTCTTTTCAAGTAGAACCAACAATAAATCGACAAAGAGGGGGTGTACAAACTCGCATTCAGCCCGCAACTTTAGATCAACCTATTTTAACAGAACGTTCTCGGCGACGTCGTAAAGACAAAACCCAAAAAGTTCTCGTTCAAGGTTACGAAATTCGCGATCGCTTTGGTAGGCGTTATGAAATTGGTCAGTGTTTGAGTCATTCGGATCGGATTCGTCAGTATGAAGCCACTCCAATTTCACAGCAAAAACAACGGGTGTTCATTCAAGAATATTTGACCCAAAGTGATTCGGATTATCTGGCTGAATCTAACAAGCAAAACGGAAAGCTTAAAGAATTTCGTTTGCTGACACCGATTGATATCATTAAAGATTTCTATGAGGATAATCCCCAGGATATTCGTTGGTATTTAATTGTTGAACAACTTCCCAAAAGTTTGACTTTACGAGAATATTTGCAACGGCGACATCAAGCTTTAACGCCGACTCAGGTGAGTAAAATTCTCAAACAAGTGTTGCAAACCTTGCAGTTTTTACACAACTGTTATGAAGTTCGTTTGTCTCAAAGTATGCGAACAGGAATTGGTCATGGAAACCTAAGTTTAGACAGTATACTGCTCGTTCACAATGAAACTCAATCTCCCTTTGATGAAGAAGATGATCAATTTTCTATCTATCTCAGTCGCATTGCACTGTGGGAAAATCTGATCGATTCTTTAGAGTCAGAAGTTAATCATCCGTCTCTCTCGAAAAAAGCCTTTCAACAAGATCTCGTAGATTTAGGTCGAGTTAGCTATGTTTTATCTGGCGGAAAACAGGAGATTCCCGATCACGATTTCCAGTGGCATCAATATTGTCATCCCGAACTCAAAAACTTTATATTAAGATTATATTCCGGTGAGTTTAAAAGAGCTTCAGATGCTCATCGAGAGTTGTTAAAATTACCTTTAGATCATCCATTAGAACAGATTTCAGTCAATCCTATTTTTGTTGACAGCGAACAGCAACCCCGGTCAAAATCTCAACGTTCTTGGAGTATTCCTTTAATTCTTCTACTGGCAACTTTGGTGAGTTTGGGAATATTAATTCTAGGAATTAGGAGATTTTTATCGGCTTCAACACCTCCAAATCCTGCCAATATTGTCTTTAATAAAAACTCCGATCCCTCTCAGTTCGCTCAAGTTGATATTCCCTCAAGTTTGCTCAATAAAAGTATTAATTATTCAGCCGATCAACGATGGAAAACCGCACTTAAAACTTCCGTTGGCTACGGTGGTAATCAATCTTTGGCTAACCAGTTGAACCCGTCTCAAATTTCATTGAATCTGCAATCTCCAAATTTATTTTCTTTTATTCGTGAAGGAAACAACACAGAAACGTTAGAAAATAGGATTATATCTGCTTTAAAAACTTCTCAGTTTATTGTGACTTCTCTCTTTGCAAATGAACTTCAGTTATTACAAGACAGCGAAAACTTAGAAGTAGAAATCATTGCTTATGATGCTTTACTCGCTTATGTTGCTTTCAGTGATGTTCAGCGAGATGGAAGTTTACCCAGATTACTTTCAGGTAAAATTTCTCTAGACTCTCTCAAACAACTGTATTCCGATCAACCCCTAACCTTGAAAGATTTAGGAATTAATAATTCACAGAATCAAACTATAAAACGGATTTCTATTTGTAATAAAAATCCCGAAGAAGTGTTTCTGGTGACTTCACTTTTTGAAAATTTAGCCTGGAAAAATGAAGCAGAAATCAATAACTTTAGAAATCTTATTGATGAAGATAAAAAAGCTTGCACACAAACAGGATATACTAAAGGACAAGCAATCGCTTTAGCCGAATTTGAACAAGGAGGTCAAGCAACGATTGGGATTGATTTGTTCAGCAAAGTGTTTAACCAGTGTTCTGTCTATCCTTTAGCAATTGTCGGAGAAGGGAAACTGACAGCAGTGCAGCCTATTATACAGAATAATGGCAGTTCAATCACACCAGAAACCGATTTATGTATGGATAAAGGAAGCTACAAACCCAATCCCAAAGTTTTTGAACAAGGAGATTATCCTTTGGGATATGCAATTGCTGTGATTTATAAAAAAGAAGGCGGAAAAGATTCTGCGGGTCAGGTGTTTTCTAATATAATGAAAACCGATGAAGGACAACATTTGTTACATTCTGCGGGATTAATTCCGATTCGGGAATTAAATAAAAGTAGGGAGTAAAATTAATCAAAATGTCAGAAAAAGATTTGGAAGCTAAATTAATTGAAAAGGTCACTAACGACCCGATGTTACTGCGAAAACTTGGTGATAGAGTTTATGAACTGATGAAAGAAGATCTTCGCAATCAACGCGATCGCACCTGCAACTCACGGAGACTTTTATAATGAAAATGAATCGTCAAGATCCCTCAGCTTACGAACTCAATTATGTGACAGCGAATCGATTTTATGTGGAAATTGATAGTCAAATTTCAGCTTGTTTTAGCGAATGTTCGGGTTTGGGGATAAATATCAAGCGAGAAACCTACAATGAAGGGGGTGTCAACGATCAACAGCGAATTATTTTAGGACAAGCAGAATTTACAGAAGTCACATTAAAGCGAGGAATTACGAATGATTTAACCTTCTTAAATTGGATAGAAAAAGTTTTGCAAGAACCTAAAAAAATTCGTTTGAACGTTACCCTGTTACTGTTCAATCAAGAAGGGGAAACCATGCAATCTTGGACAATGATTGGTTCGGTTCCGGTTGGTTGGAAAGCACCCTCTTTTCAAGCCGACTCTAATACCGTTGCGATTGAAGAATTAACCTTAGCCTACGAAGGTTTGACGATTAATAAAGGAGGTAGTTTAGGACAGCAAACAGGAGGATTTAATCCGTCCAGTCCATTAACTCGCGGTAATTCAGGCTATTTTGCGAGTGACTTAACCAACGTTGGAACACAACCTTTTAATCAAGCCAGTCAAACCAATTCTAATACAAGAAAGAAAAGGATATAAATTAGAGAATTGCCAATTTTTTGAGTTGAATTAGCGAAAGGCGAATTAACAATGTCTACATCTCCTTTGGGTTTAAATGATTATTTACGTCCTCCCGAAACATTGGGACGACAGGGAATCTTAAAAGTGCGATCGCCTCTGATTCAAACTTCACAATTAATGTTACCCCAAACTGTAGAAAATTCAGAGAATTTGTTCACTGTTCAAGAGAGTTTATCAGGTTCAGAAACTCCCGCAAAACCCATTTCTACAATTAATAGATTTGTCGATGATGACTCCGAGTTAGAATCTACATCAGAAGCGAATATTAACCGCAATATTTCTGATAGTACAAAAGAATCTGAAACTCATCCTTCAACAGAAGAAAACCTGCAAAATAACCCGCTTTCAGAACTTCATCCTCGCTTGGGTGAACAATTAATTCAAACTCAATCGCTCATTCTCACCACGACATCTGACAAACTACTTTCTCCACAAACACCCGAACACTCAGAAAGCCAATCAATAAAGCATCAATCCGATAATTTACCCGTCGTTCAACCCAAATGGTCAGGCGATATTTCTCAACCTATTTCTAATTCGAGTTTAACACAATCTATTAATTCAACTCCAGAAAATCAAGCCTTTCCAATTGAACCGAGTTTTAATTCAGAAAATTTAACCAATCTAAATCCGATTCAATCCCATTCACCTTTAATTCAACAATCAGATTTGATTGTATCTCCAAAAACTTCAGAACCTTCACCCGAGAGAACTTCTTTTCAAAATGATGAAATACCAGAACCTTGGTCAAGTCAATTTGATCTAAGTGCTGAAAGTGTTCCAGCGACAGACAATGTACAAGAGTCATGGTCAAATCTGACGGAACTTATCGATTATGAGAACTTCAACCCCTCATCTAATTCTCAATTGACTTCAGAGAGTTCAAAATTGATTACAAGAGAACAAAAAGAATCTATTCCAGATAGTCCAGCATCGGTTTCAAGTTCTCCAACAAAAGCGGAAAAAGTAATGGGAGAACGCGAAGAATCTGTTTTAATTGATGAGGAACAGTTGGAAATGTTAGCGCGAAAAGTTTCTAATTTATTGCGACAAAAGTTAGAAATAGAACGAGAAAGTCATCATTTCAAAACCGATGGTTCTCTAGCTTGGCTGGATACTATCAGTCAAACAAATCCCGTAAAAGCATCTGCATTTTCCTCAAATACATCTCCAGTCGGACAGCTTCAAACCCAAACCGGATCGACGGTTTCATTAGTCAATTATAAATTACAAACACTCACCCAAAAAGTTTATCAACTCTTACAATTTAAAATCGAGACAGAACGAGAACGTTTGGGATTTTATTATAGAGGTAATATCCCCCGGTAAATTCTGTATATTCTTAATTGTTTTTCAAGGAGACTCTGATGACACAGCTTGTTAAAGCAACCCTAAAATGTCAGGATAATGCACCGGATATCGTATTTATGTTTAACCCCGGAGAATTAGTATTTGAGGGAGTCGTAGAAACCGCAGATAATCCCGGTTCGCGGAGTCAGGATCGCGGAATTCCTAAAGTCAGCTTTTCTCACACCAAAGCCTACAAAGTAACAATTAATAATATTTTATTTGATACCTACGAAGCCGGAATTAACGTGGTAACAGCTTTTATTGAACCCTTTCGGAAAGCTGTAGAATTTGCGAAAGGAAAAGAACGTCCGCCAATTTATATGTTAATTTGGGGAAATCAAGTTTATCTTCGGCGATGCTTTATCGAACGACTCAACTATAAACTTACAATGTTTCTCAGCGATGGAACACCCGTGAGAGCGGTGATCGATAGTTTAACCCTTAAAGAGGTAGAAGATACTCAGCCTTCCGGGTCACTTCGAGTTGACGATAAAATTGATCAAGTCTCCGATAAACTTTCTACAGTTCGCCGTGAAATCGATAGTTTAGATAATCGTAAGAAAGACAAAAATAATCGGAAAGGTCGGTTATAAATTCATCTCAATCTCAATAGAATCAACAACTATTTTTAAGAATTAACTCCTATGACATCAGCAAATTATCTCGCACTTCCAAAAGTTTATATTGAAGGTCAATCCCCGGAAAAAATGAAGTTGGTTTTGGAAGATGTAGTGCAAATCATTGTCGAAGAAAGTCTGCATCTACCCGCAATGTTCACCATTGTAATTAGAAATGACTATTTCCCAGGTCGTCAAGAGGAAAAAAAGTGGAAACATCAAGACCTGCTACAATTTGGCAAAAAAGTTAAAATAGGCTTTAGTTCAAGTACAACAGAATCACAAGATTTTAGCGAAGAAAAAGAAGAATATTTAATAGAAGGAGAAATTACAGCCATTGAAACCCATTTCACGGAACAATCCCAAGCGCCGATTGTAATTCGAGGTTATGATATTTCCCATCGTCTACATCGAGGACGGTGGAATCGTTCGTTTCAAGGAATGACAGATAGCGATATTGTCAAGAAAATTCTTGCTGAAGTTGTCATAGAACCCGGTCAAATTGACGAGAGTGGAATTCCCCACGAGTACGTTTTTCAAAACAATCAAACCAACATGGAATTTTTGCGAGAACGGGCCGCTAGAATTGGATTTGAACTGTTTGTTCAAGATGGAAAATTAAACTTTCGCCGTCCCACATCGACCCAAAAAATAAAACTCACATGGCTGACAGACTTGCACAGTTTTCGAGTGCGTGTTACCAGCGCCGAACAGGTTAAAGAAGTCAATGTTAGAGCTTGGGACTACAAACAAAAAAAGCCAATTGTTTCGACTCGTAATTCTGAAAATGTTATCACAAAAACTGAAAATGGTCAAGGAAGTGTGGCAATTTCTGAATTTAAAGGAAAGCCGACTAAACCGACAGTTTATGTTGTCGATCAACCCATTTCTACACCCAAAGAAGCCGATGCGATCGCCCAAGCTTTATTTGATGAATTGGGCGGACAATTTGTTTATGCAGATGCTAAAGCCGAGGGAAATCCTAACATTCGACCCGGACGAACGGTAATATTAGAAGAGTTAGGAAAACACAGCGGTTCCTACTACGTTACGGAGACTCGTCACACCTATTTTGAACGAGTATATACCACCGAGTTTAGCGTGCGGGGATTGCGCGGAGGCGATTTATTAACAACACTTTCTCCCCCTACTCGTCTTCAACCTGGACAAAGTTTTTTAGTTGGAATTGTCACCAATAATCAAGATCCTGAAGGGTTAGGGCGAGTGAAAGTTTGGTTTCCCACCCTCACCCCTAAAACGGGAGAAAATGCTCACGCGAGTCATTGGGCTAGAGTTGTAGCAATTGGTGCGGGAAAGGGACGAGGATTTGACTGTTTGCCGGAAATCAATGATGAAGTATTAGTTGGATTTGAGCATGGAAATATTCACCGTCCTTACATTTTAGGAGGGGTTTGGAACGGTGAAGATCTTCCTCCAAAACCAGTCGCTGAAAGTGTTCGAGATAGCAATGTCCGAGTGCGAACATTCAAAACACGCACGGGTCATCAAATTCAGTTTATAGAAGAAGATCAAGGGAATAGTAAAGCGGGTGTTTATATTGAGACAACAGACGGACATCAGATTCGGTTAAATGACACCGAAAAGGCTATCGAAGTAAAAACAAAGGGCAAACATGAGTTACGATTAGATGATAAAAACCGTTGTATTGAAGTAAAAACTCCAAGTGGTCATACATTCAAGATGGATCGTACTGGAATCAGTCTTAAATCAGCAGGTAATATTGATATCCAAGCGAGCGGAGTTATTACTGTTCAAGGAGCATTGATTAAGTTAAATTGAATTCTATCATTACAAACTATTAGACTGGAGCGTTTGCCCGTTGTTCTTCACTAAAACTGATAATTAACCAGTCACCGCACCGAGAGCAATACTGATTAATGGGTTCGCAAAGAAATCCTAACAATGAGCATCCCCAGTCACAAGACGGTGGTTCTCGATTTTCTGATGACGATTAATTAACTCCTGTTAAAATGGTAGCATAAATGGCTCCTGTCACTCGAAATAGTAGTGGTGGGGGCCATCCGCTTCTGCAAGCTGATTAACAGTTGCCGGGATGCCATAGAGAACCCAGTGGGTAAACCCGCGAGGCATCGGTGCATCCGGGTCATGGCAGATTAATGCTAATTGTTGGGTTCCTGACGGCAACCCGCTCCATTCCAAAGCAGGTGAGACATTTTCGCCTTCGCTGGTATAGCGTTTGGGAATGCGATCGCCGGCAGTAAATGCAGGGCTAACAATCCGCAAATTCTTAATGTTTAGTCCCATTGAAATATCCTGATTAAAAACACTATTGAGCAAGTTCAACTCAAGAGGAAAAATCGGCTTTTTAGATCAAGTTGGCAGTTGGTCTTGAGTCGGAAAACCGTGTTGCTTCCTGCCAACATCAGCATCAAATTTTTTAGAAGACTTAAATAACTCAAATCGCCCATCGGTGGCATAGGGAACAACCCGCTCTCGCAATGCCTGCATTTCTTGCGCTGTCATCGGTTGAAAATCGCGAGCGATCGCTATATTTTGCCGCAGCACTTCCACCGAATCAATCCCGCTAACTAATGTTGCAATGGGCATACTCATCGCATAACGGATAGCTTCTTGAGGCGTTACCAAACCTTTTTTTACCGCTTCTCCATTTCCGCTTAAACTTTTCATCCCGATCGCGGCAATTCCTTGCCGATCCAGTTCGGGAAGAACCTGGTTTTGAAAACTCATAAAGCTGGCATCAAAACAATTAATTGGCAATTGTACAGTATCGAAAGGATAATTGTGAGACAACATTTCCAAGTGAATTGCCGGGTCTTTGTGTCCGGTAAATCCAACAAATTTAACCTTCCCCTCCTGCTTTGCTCGTTCGAGGGCTTCAATGGCACCATCGGGACGAAAAATTAACTCCGGGTCATTGTAATAAATCACCTCATGGATCTGCCACAAGTCTATATAATCGGTTTTCAGACGACGTAATGATTCTTCGAGTTGCTGCATGGCAACGCTTGCGTCGCGTCCGTGAGTGCAAACCTTAGTCATCAGAAAGACTTGATCCCGTCGTCCCTGTAAAGCTTCACCCATCCATTCTTCACTGCGATGGTTGTTATATTCCCAGGCATTATCCATGAATGTGATACCATTATCAGTCGCCTCGTGAATAATGCGAATTGCTTCTTCTTTGCTTTTGGCTTGTCCGAGAGTCGCGCCCCCCAAGCCAATTGCAGAGACTTCTACACCCGTTTTACCCAAAGGACGACGGGGAATTTCGCCCGAACTCTCTGAGGTTTGAGCGAGAATCAATTCAGCAGAAGAGGTGTTGAATTCAGCAGCTTCAACGGAAGTATTGGAGTGCAGAATATGATCTGCCAAACCCGTACTCGCCCCAACTCCAATAAAGCCAACCCCTTTCAAAAACTGCCGTCGATTGAAGTCTCCGAGAAAACGGTTGGCATCCGCTCCGGGGCGTTGATTACTCATAGGTTATAACTCAATTGCAACTACTGTCTATAATCTTGTTGTAGTAGTTTGAAAACCTCTCCCTAGAGACATAAGTCTCATGTTTAGATGCAGGAGTACAAATCTTGTAAATCTATGCGCTTGCACTTATGCCTGACCAGATGAGTTAATTATGATAAAATTATGACATTTGAATACCTAATTTTATTAGG
Source organism: Limnoraphis robusta CS-951 (assembly GCF_000972705.2). The sequence goes on from NZ_LATL02000120.1 coordinate 18,966, forward strand.
GAAAAGACGCTCAAAAGCTATAGGAGTAAGGGTTTCAGTCTTATTTAGCGAAGGATTATAGGCAAGCCCTATAAAAATTGATTCGATCAAATTAAAGTTAGTAAAGTTAACCCTCAATTGTTATGAGTGAAATTCACTTACGTCAAATCAAGGCATATCTCCAAAAAACATTTAATGGTTTGATTGATTTATCAGACTATCAAAATAAATCGGAAACAGACAAAGAATCGATTTTTTTAAGCCGAAGTGCGCGTGCATTGCAATCTCCTTAATTTTGCGACTGGCTTGACCTGCGTGACACTACCACGTCAATTGTTTGTTCTCTTTGCGATCGCCATCTGTGAAGATCACCAAAAGTTGCCAAGACCCTTTAACTTTATTCAATCGGAGTTTGAACAATTGCATTGGTGTGGTTTGTTCTGGGTATCGCCTTTATTTCCCCCTCAACCCGGATTCAAGTTATGTTAGATTATGCCCGGAGCCATCACCTGAAACGACTCTACAATGATGAAGCATCACTATGGCTGAATTAATTAACCCTCTCAATATCTATCGCTACAAACGCAAGAATAAGTGTTTCAACGAACATCTTGCAGACGGTGTAACGCTGACATTAATGCTCATCCCCGCAGGAGAGTTTCTGATGGGCGCACCCGAGAGCGAACCCGAAAGTCGGGACAACGAACGCCCCCAGCATTGGGTAAGAGTACAGCAGTTTTTGATGGGATGCTACCCTGTTACTCAGGCACAGTGGCGAGTTGTAACAAATTATCCTCAAATAGAACAGGAGTTAAACCCAGAACCGTCTGAGTTTAAAGGAGATAACCGCCCTGTTGAGCAAGTTAGTTGGAACGACGCGACTGAGTTTTGTAAAAGATTATCAGCAAAAACCGGACGAGAATATAAATTACCCAGTGAAGCCCAATGGGAATATGCTTGTCGTGCTGGAACAAAAACACCGTTTCACTTTGGAGAAACCATAACAACCGAACTCGCCAACTACAATGGAAACTTTAGCTATAATGAAAGCCCCAAAGGAGAGTCTAGAGGACAAACAACAGATGTTGGGAGTTTTCCCGCAAACGTTTGGGGACTATACGATATGCACGGAAATGTATTTGAGTGGTGCTTAGACGACTACCATAACAATTATGAACAAGCACCAACAGATGGTACTGCCTGGATAAATAAAAATCGTGCAAATACTCACCGAGTGCTGCGAGGCGGCTCCTGGTTTAACCTTCCTAGAAAATGCCGTTCAGCTTTTCGCTTCAAAGGTTATTCCCGCGTCAACATCAGCCATTACGTTGGTTTTCGGGTATGCTGCACAATACCAAGAACTCTTCTTAACACTTAACAAGAGTTTCGACGAATTTGTAGGGCGCATCAGACAATCATAGCAGGCAAGAGGCAATAGTCAGGAAAATCGTTGACTTTTTAGGATACAGATGTATCAATATCGAAATTTTTTCGAGGTTGAGAAAATCGAGAACCTCCATCTTTGACTTCAGGCGGTACATTGTTCTTATTGTTCGCGAAACAGATGAAAGTTTGACTAAAGGGCTGAGACATCGGACTAGAAAATAAACAAACAGCAGAAACCATAACCGTTACCCAAACAGGAATCGATAAAATTTTCATATTCTTCTCCTCAGTTGTAAAATGTTTTCTGTGGCTAGGGTTCAGTCAAGCAAAACCCAAAAAACTGATTTCTGTGGGTTGAATGAAATCCCATTACAACTCCACCTATAAACTTTTAGGAATTAATCAATCACCCAAAAGCCATTTTGTCTCCAATATTGCTCTTTAAGTGCCTGTTCTAAATCACCTCTTTGAATTAATCCTTGCCCCATCAGTATTTCTCCCAACTTTTGAGAACAGGAAGATTGAAGCGTCAGAGCTTGTTCCAGTTCGGATAAAGAAATTAACTGTTTCCGAATCAAAATTTCACCTAACTTCATCATGGTTCTAACTCCAGTACAATAGTGTTTGGGTTGTTCTTGAGTTGGCTGTTGCTCAACTGAACTCACTATCGCTTTGGGGTCGTACCCGAAAGCAAGCGGACTTTCAGAATTAGCAAAAATCAAGCTATATTGGGCATTGGGGTAGTTTGGGGTAACTCAAAACATTGGAACCCAACGCCTTAACCCCAAACTTTTTGTAAAAATATCCTTGACCCCCATGCCCAGAGCAACTTATGGCCCCAAAGTCAGAGCTAGAGCCAAATCTTTATTGAAAATCCTGCTATTATTTGTTAACGGAGAGGTAGAAAATAGCGATCGCTTTGATCTAAAATACTGTTGGTTAGATGAAGAAAAGCCTCCCCAACTGCGGATAGAAACGAACCTCAGAACATTAGAAGCCCTAACAAACAGCCAGGAAAACAGGTTAACAAAAGCTCAAATTCGAGAATCTCTCAAACGGATGGATGACTTTCTGAACATCTTAAAAGACGAACGAATCCAAAAACGGGGATTGGAAGATTGGCGTTTTACGCTTACTTTATGCTCAAAAGATATCGAAGAAAATTTACAACAATTTTCAAAAACATGGGATAATCTTTGTCCTCAAACTCAGGAAAAGCTAATCAGTGAATCAATTTTCCCACCGATACCCGAGTTAAACTCAATTCCCGAAAAACTTAACTCCGAACACTTAGATAACCTCTTACAAAACCATTGGGAACGCCTGAATAATACCGAGAAAAACAATTTAGAAAATGCAATTCAAGCAGCATTTCAACTCTGTGACCCCGCCCAAGATTGGATAGAAGGTGATAGACTCGATAAGTTTATAAACTTGAGTCAAGTGTCTTATCCCGGTTGGAGTGAAATAGATGGGTTAACCCAATTTGCAGTATTTTTAGCCACGTTTTCGGATAATTTAAGCAGTGAATTATTCGACGAAATTAAAGTATTTGTTGAGTCTAGGCAAACAAAGTTAAACTTCAACAACTTACTTATTAAAGCAATACGAGAAAAATCGGAACGCAATATTTCCCCCAAAAACACCCTCGAAGATTTAATCATAGAAGTCATTCCCACTGAACTTTCAAAAGGAGTAAGAGTTTCAATGTGGGATGCGAATAATTTCTCCTCGCCACTGGTTCAAGATGAAACAATGTCACTTGACGAACTGCCGAACTTTCTAGAAAATTGGTTAGAAGAAAACTCAGAATACACCTCACCCACCCTTCATATATTTGTCCCTAGAAATTGGTTGAATTTAGATTTAAGCGAGCGCCAAACAGAATCAGAATTAACCCTCGGAAGTCAATATAAACTGGTAATGCGAACCCATCACAACTTAACCCCAACCGGAAAACAATATTACAAACTTTGGCAACAAAAATGGCAGTTATTAGAAGCTAAAATAGACCAAACCGCCCAAACAACATTTGTTCGCGCCGACTGCGGAAGTCCTGCTAAACTCTTTCAAACGTTGAAGTCTTCGGAAATGGCAATTCTGGAAAACTTGGACATGGCAAAACTCGAAAAAATCTTGGAATTTGTAGCAAGAAAAACCGCCCTTCCCGTTGCTTTATGGTCGCGGCGCAGCGAACTTAGCGATCGCATTGATAATATTTTAGACTGCGAAGTGAACCAATTATCCGAACGTATATTAGAAGAACGTTGTAATTCTCTCACAGAAGATGACAACCACATCGGTCATCATTTAACCTTAGTTTGGGAAGACCCAAATATTGTACCGCCCACCTTACAATTTGACTCGGAGGCTTGTTAGAATTAACCATGAATGACCCAATATTTCAACCGATATTTAAAGGCACAGGTAAACCCAACCCAAAAGCCATTTCTAAGCTTCCTTCCCCTCCACCCTGGCGAAAAATTGATCGCCGCCAACCGGAAAGAGGCGCCACCTTTCAAGCCCAACCCACCGAAATAGAAATGGTGAATGCAGCCTTATATTTGCGTCGCCCCCTATTAGTAACAGGAAAACCGGGAACGGGTAAAAGTTCCCTGGCTTACGCCGTCGCCCATGAACTCAACCTCGGAGAAGTTCTTTACTGGCCGATAACAACGCGAACAACCCTCAAAGATGGGTTATATTTATATGATGCGATCGCCCGTTTACAAGATATCGGAGAAAAAGATAGAAGCAATTTCGAGAATATTGGTAAATACATCCGTTTGGGGCCACTCGGAACGGCGTTGTTACCTTCTAATAAACCCCGTGTTTTGTTAGTTGATGAAATTGATAAAAGCGATATTGATTTACCCAATGATTTACTTTATGTTTTTGAAGAAGGAGAATTTGAAATTCCGGAATTAGTGAGAATTGAAGAAATTAAAGGGTCAGTCGAAGTCCGAACTGCTTATAAAAATAATAGCCAAGATAAAACAACAATAATTCAAGGAGGTCGTGTTGTTTGCAGTCAATTTCCCCTGATGATATTAACCAGCAACGGTGAACGAGATTTTCCCCCGCCATTTTTAAGACGTTGCGTGCGGTTAACGATGGAAGAACCCAACGAAAAACGTTTGGAAGAAATTGTCAAAGCGCATTTTGAACAAGAAGAAAATGGGGCAGAAAAAATAGCAGAATCCGAAGAATTGATTCAAGAACTTGTCAAAAAGTTTGTGAAAAAACGTTCAGATCGCAATAAAGGAGATTTGGCAACCGACCAACTTCTTAATGCCGTTTATCTGGTGATGCGAGAACGAACTTCCGATTTAACTAACCGAGAAAATCTTATTAATAGACTGTGGAAACACCTAAACAGCAGCGAAGATCAACTATCGGACAATTCGCCCAACAGTTAAAACGTTCGGGACTAGAATTGAATGCGGCCGACCTGGCCGACCTGCTTTGGCTGGCTCAATTTATTGAGTCGGAAAGTGAGATTTATTCTGAAGAAATATCCGAAGAAAGTTTAACATCAAGTTCAACACAAACGAATAGTATTGATGATATAATTAATCATACAGATATCTCAATATCCGAACCGACTTTTAATTTATATTCTAACGAAGAATCCTCATCAATACCTGAAACAACAGAATCTTTTGAACCTTCACAAACAGACCAAAAAGTATTACCTTTTCCCGTTCCCTCCGCCCCCGCTATTCGGACACGTTTAGACTTGGCGCGTGCGTTGCGTCCATTGATGCGGAAGGTACCGTCGCGCATTTTGGTTGATGTCGATGAAGAAGCTACCGTGACTCAACTCGCTGAGACGCGCATCTGTGTCCCCGTCGTCCGACCCACCCCGGAACGTTGGCTTGACCTGGATTTAGTGGTAGAATCTTCTAAAACAACGGTATTATGGAAACGTGCGATCGCCGAATTGCAACACCTGATGGAATATCAGGGAGCGTTTCGGACGGTGCGGACTTGGCGGTTGCAAGCCGAAGAACAGACTGTACAACTGTTTCCCCGTTGGAATGAACGTCTAGAAAACCGTTTAACTCAGCGTCCCCGCAGTATTCGAGAATTAGTTGACCCGTCGGGGCGGCGTTTGATATTATATGTTAGTGATTGTACTTCGGCGTTGTGGCGACAAGGGATAATTTACGAAACGTTGTGGCAATGGTCGCAAACCCAACCTGTGGCGTTAATGCAGATGTTACCGGAACGGTTATGGTCGCGCACGGCTTTGAGTAATGGTTATATTGTCCGGTTGGGGAGTCCGGTTGCGGGGTTGCCGAATGCGAGGTTAGATGTAGAAGGTTTACCCGAACTTGATGAGTGGGATGAGTGGGACGAACCGGAGGAAGTTAGCGACGGTAGATTATTAACTTTACCCATAATAACACTTGACCCTAATTCTTTTCGACGTTGGGCGCGAGTGTTGGCGGG
>NZ_LATL02000121.1 GCF_000972705.2 Limnoraphis robusta CS-951
GTTCACAGCTTGAACTTGATGAAATTTCAATTTAAACAGAGGTGAGAGGTGAACAATTTGCTTGTCTTTTCTGTAGGATTAAGCGAAAGCCTCCCGATGGAGGCTAAGTGTAATGAGAACAGTTTGATTGAGTCATTTTACTGACTTCTAGGACTTTGATAGGAGGCATAGGTATCAAATAAAGCGCCAACGAGACTACAGGTTATAGCAATGATCATACTCCCTTGTAAGGGGTGTCCACTGCCAAAGGTTGCCAGAAATTGTAAAATTTGCCTACAGGAAAATTGACCGATAGTTTCGAGATAGGGAAGACAACCGATAATTGCCGAGCTAGTTAATCCTAAACTGATCACCAGAATGGGAGTAAAAAAGCTGAGTGTCATCGTCAGTAATACAGAACGCAGAAAATCAGGAAATATACCCATAGTTAGAGGAATTGAGAATTGAATTCGCTTACCGCCAAAACAGAGGCAAGTTAATCTAGACGATATAACTTCTAAGATAAAGGTAATTTCTCGTTTCGTTCCACTCTGTCAGAAAACTTAAATTAATGTTCAAAAATCTTGGTTAAGATTTGTAGATAGTTGTTATGTTTCTTTGTCATTTTACCGTTAGGATTCATTTAAGCCAGATGCAAATTAATTCCAGCCTCGGACTTTGGACGCGCCGCTTCATTGCTGCTTTATTTTTGGGCGGACAGGTAATTGTTCATTTATTTCAGGGTAAAATTCATCGTCGTAACACTTTAGAACAAATGGCAACTGTCGGGCCGGAGTCCTTGCTAATTGCCTTAATCACAGCAGGTTTTGTCGGAATGGTGTTTACTATTCAAGTTTCCCGTGAGTTTATCACATTGGGTGCAGGAAATTTAGTGGGGGGTGTTCTTGCTCTTTCTCTAGCACGAGAATTGAGTCCAGTTTTAACTGCTGTCATTGTCACCGGACGAGTGGGTTCTGCATTTGCGGCAGAGATTGGAACGATGCAAGTTACGGAACAAATTGATGCGCTTTATGTATTAAAAACTGATCCCGTTGATTATTTAGTGATCCCCCGTGTGATTGCTTGTTGTTTGATGTTACCTTTACTCAATATAATTTGTCTAATTACAGGTTTAGCAGGTGGCTTACTAATTTCTAGTAACTTATATAACATTCCTCCAAATTTGTTTCTAGACTCTGTGCAGAATTTTCTCACCCTTTGGGATTTAATCAGTGGTGAAATCAAAGCGGTGGTGTTTGGGGGAGTGATTGCAGTGATTGGAACGAATTGGGGACTGACAACGACAGGCGGCGCCAAAGGTGTTGGACAATCAACAACAACGGCGGTTGTGACGGCTTTACTTTCGATCTTTATCCTTGACTTCTTCCTGTCTTGGTTGATGTTTCAGGGAGTCGGAAATTCCGTACTGTAGTTAGGGAACAGGTTACAGGGAACCAACTGTAAATCCCTTCCTTTTTACGGAGTTTCGCCTTACCCCTATTTTGGTAACATTTGTTTACATCACGCACACCTGACGCATTGGAGCATGAACGATGACCACAACTCCATCAACGACAACCATTCCCTCAAGTGTTGAACTAAGGCCCAATTTTATCATCCCGGCTGTACTGCTGTTGACGGGAATTCCGTTAATTTTCGTTCAGAAAGCACTAGGATTGATTATTGCCTTACTGGGACTGTTTCTACTGGTACAGACGACAACCATTCGTCTCCAGTTTACCGAAACAGCGCTCGATGTCTCCCGTTCGGGTAAATTACTTCGACATTTTCCCTACGCAGATTGGATCAACTGGGAAATTTTCTGGCCCGGTGTACCGATCTTGTTTTACTTCAAAGAAGTGAACAGCATTCACTTTCTGCCGATTATTTTTGATCCCAAAACCCTAAAAGGCTGTTTAGAAACTAAGTGTGGTAATATCAAATCCCCAGGCGTAGGACTTAGAAGTTAGGAGTGACTGGTAGGGGTAATTGATCAATTACTCCTACAACTGATAACTGTAAATCCCATCCTGTTGTTAAAATTAACTCTGATGGGAAACTTTTTATCAGTTCGACAGTTGTTGAGCATAATATAAAGACAACCCCCCTCTATCAAATCGCGTTTGGGCATCCCTGGCTTCAGTTTCAGTGTATGTTGTCGAACTCGTCTGACCCGAATTGAACCTCTGTTGATTCCATGAATTTAGACGAACCTCAAAATCAAGAGCAAAACGATCGCTCAAAAGAACTATCCGAACCGGATGAAAACCCTGTATCGGAGGAATTGTTCGCGTCTACGCAAGCTGCGACAGACTTCCAAACCGCGACGATTTTAAAANGATTCCATGAATTTAGACGAACCTCAAAATCAAGAGCAAAACGATCGCTCAAAAGAACTATCCGAACCGGATGAAAACCCTGTATCGGAGGAATTGTTCGCGTCTACGCAAGCTGCGACAGACTTCCAAACCGCGACGATTTTAAAAGACCAAATTCAGCAACTCAGAAAGGAAATCGCTGATTTACAAGCTGCTAAAGCCAAAATGCAGCATGAACAGATGGCTTTGACAGAGACAATGGGGAATTTAGTCTCTGAAACCTTAAGCCAACTTGAACAACGCCGCCAAACTCTACAAATTGAAGTCGAAAAGCTTGAACGCCGTCGAGAACGCATTCAGAATGAAATGCGAACCAGTTTTGCAGGAGTTTCTCAGGATTTAGCTATTCGGGTTCAGGGGTTCAAAGATTATCTCGTCGGAAGTTTGCAGGATTTAGTCAGTACCGCCGAACAGTTGGAACTGATCCCCCAATATCCAGAACNACGCCGCCAAACTCTACAAATTGAAGTCGAAAAGCTTGAACGCCGTCGAGAACGCATTCAGAATGAAATGCGAACCAGTTTTGCAGGAGTTTCTCAGGATTTAGCTATTCGGGTTCAGGGGTTCAAAGATTATCTCGTCGGAAGTTTGCAGGATTTAGTCAGTACCGCCGAACAGTTGGAACTGATCCCCCAATATCCAGAACCACCCATTGAAAGCGATCGCCCCCTTCCGAAACGAGAGATCGAACCCGAGCCGAGTTTAACGCCTCAGTTTGCTGAACAAGGATTTCAGGAACAATCCCAACAAATTCGCCGCATTCTTGATCAATATCGCACCATGCCAGACTATTATGGCCCGCCCTGGCAGTTGCGACGCACGTTTGAACCCATCCACGCTAAACGAGTTTCGACTTGGTTCTTTAACCAAGGGGGGCGGGGTGCATTACGCACGATGGGAAGTCGGTTACAAAATATTTTGATCGCCTCGGCGATTACTTCTGTTCTCAGAACCCTCTATGATCGCCGTCTACGCACTTTAATTTTAGCAAATAGCCCCGAACGTCTGGGCGAGTGGCGGCGTGGCTTACAGGACTGTCTAGGCCTTGATCGCAGAGATTTTAGCCCGGAGCGGGGTATTGCTTTGTTTGAAGATGCTAATATTGTGGCGATTAAAGCAGATCGACTCGTTCAAGATGGAAAATTGCCGTTTATTGTGGTGGATGATAGCGAAGAAAAAATTAGTCTGTCGTTGCTGCAATATCCCCTCTGGTTAGCCTTTGCACCCGAACCTCAATCTCAACAACAGCAACCCCTTTACCGTGAACTTTAACCGTTAACACGGCTGATTTTGCATTATTGTTGAAAAATGAGTATGGCGCATTGGGTAGAGAAAGATGCTTGAGTGGATTGGATTAAATTTTGGGTTGTTAGTGGCGGGTTATTTGTTAGGTTCTATTCCCACTGGCTATCTAGTGGCTAGAACATTCTATGGAATTGATTTGCGATCTGTGGGTTCGGGTTCAACCGGTGCGACGAATGTTTTAAGAAGTTGTGGCAAGTCTCCGGCGTCGTTTGTGTTGTTGGTTGATGTCCTCAAAGGGGTTTTGGCGATCGCATTGGTTTTCTTTGTTTATGCTTTAGAAATTACCCCTCAAATTGCTGCTTCTGCGAATATTCAAGATGTTAATCTGTTCTTATATTGGATAGCAACAGCAGCAGGTTTAATGGCTCTTTTAGGTCATACTAAACCCGTTTGGATTGGCTTTCAAGGCGGAAAAGCGGTGGNAAATTGGCAATTGGGTTTAGCAACTCTGGGGATTTTTGCCCTATTTCTAGCGATTTCTCGCATTGTTTCTCTAAGTTCTATTGCCGGAGCGGTGGGAATTGCCAGTTTAATGGTGATTACAAATCAACCTTTACCCTATCAAATTTTTGCGATTGTTGGGGGAATTTATGTGATTTTGCGTCATCGTAGCAATATTGAACGATTATTAAAAGGAACAGAACCCCGCATTGGTGAAACTTTATCAACAGAACAGCAGTAGATTCGTTGTAGGATGGGCATTGCCCGTTCTACTGTTGCTACGTTTTTTCTTATAAATCAGAAAACTACTACGATGAACAGTTTAAGCTGACCAAAATGGATCACTTAATAAAGTATATCCCCGATTTTCCATAAAACTGACTAAATCATTACTCTCACTAGAAGGAAACTCATATTTAATTTCTTCAATCAGAACTTGAATGAGTTTCGCTCCTAAAATATGTCGAAAACTACCGCGTAGTGCTTTCTCATACCAAGCTTCTAAATGAGATTGAGTAATAATCGACTGTATTCTAGATTTCCATCCAATTTGATTAAGCAATGAAATAATAGTTTTTTCTTCAGAATCTCTGCAAACAATTACTATCCGATCTGCTGTAATATGGGAAACGATACCTTCAGCAAGACTCTCATTTAGTGAAAGATGTTTGATTTGTATGGCTGGCCCATAATTCGCCCACATATCTAAACCTCGGTCAGCAGCGTTAGTCACTCCTACTCTATAGAACTTAGCATNGCAATGAAATAATAGTTTTTTCTTCAGAATCTCTGCAAACAATTACTATCCGATCTGCTGTAATATGGGAAACGATACCTTCAGCAAGACTCTCATTTAGTGAAAGATGTTTGATTTGTATGGCTGGCCCATAATTCGCCCACATATCTAAACCTCGGTCAGCAGCGTTAGTCACTCCTACTCTATAGAACTTAGCATTTGCAGTAAAAGAAGGATTCTGACTGTTAATTGAGAGAACTTTTTGTGTAAAATCTTCAAATTCTTGGAGTATATCTAACTTGTTAATATCAAGTTCTACTTTAACTGTTACATTAAGTTCTTCTATAAGAACTTTAAAAAGAGCATACACAACAATTTCGTAAATTTTATCTATACTTCTCTTTAACCCAGGATTATTTTGAAATTGCCCGATAAATTCAGTGAGTTCAAAATTTTCAATATCTGACTTCATACAATAGGCTAATCCCGAAGTCATTTGTGAGTATCTTTCTATAAATTTCCGATAGATATAAGCTTCAACAATGCCTGATTTATTTTTATTCTCCTCTCCAAGCAGCATCAAAACTTCGGGTGGAGTTGCGTTTTGCTCGAATAAATTATCTTGATACCGTGAACTCGAATTAGTAATTCTCCCTAAAAAACGTTTACAAATAACATCTCTCCATCTTTTTGAAGCTGTCCTATAGGTATTGATATCGGCGAGAGTCAAGTCATCAAATACTCGATGATGATACAGAATTTCAGCAACTTGAATCGGTTTATAAAAATGAACTCTAGCTTTGTTTATAATATTATCCAAAGCGTTTTTTGCTTCGTTTAAGCTGACTGACATTTTTACTATGACTCCTTTTATTCAAATTTAGCAAAGTCAATAAATAACTGTCTAGGTTCTTCAGGAACAGGTTGTTTTTCTTCTAAGGCTTTTAACATCTGTTTTGCGATCGCACGAACGACTGGAACCGGAACACTATTACCCGTTTGTTTTCTGATTTCAGCGTGAGATACAACGATTTTAAACGATTCTGGAAAGCCTTGCAAACGCAAAAGTTCCCGTGACGATAGACGTCGAACTCCATTCACTAAAAGATAGTTATAAGAAGCCCCACTTCTCAAAGCGCAGGAATAGGGAAGCACAGAAATATTTCCCGATTTATTTTCATGCCAAATTGATGGATAAAAGGGCTTAACTTTCAATTTGTTAATTCTCTTTTGTTGGATAAACTCAGAAGCAAACAAACTTTGATCAACTTTTTCATCGGGTTCTAATATATCGGATAAACTCATTCTTTTTTTTACGGGTTTGGGAAAGTCAAAATTGATGTTATCTAAAAATCCAACAATATAAGTTCGTTCTCGCTTTTGCGGTAAACCAAAATCTAGCGCATTGAGAACTTCTGTATAAATGTGATAACCTAGATTTTGCAGGAGTTCGGTAATAACTTTAAACGTTTTTCCTTTGTCGTGAGTTCTAAGCTGTTTGACATTTTCCAATAAAAACGCTTGAGGAAGATGTTCTCTTAAAATCATCTCAATATTATAAAATAACGTTCCTCTGGCTTCATTAAACCCTGCCATTTTGCCAATAATACTAAACGCTTGACAGGGAAACCCCGCCAATAAAATATCATGTTGAGGAATCAAACAAGGATCAATGGTGGTAATATCACCTAAAGGACATTCACCAAAATTTGCTTGATAGGTTTTTTGGGCGGCTTCATCCCATTCAGAAGAAAACACACATTTTCCCCCCAGTTCCTCAAAAGGGAGACGAATTCCCCCAATTCCCGCAAATAAATCAATAAACGTGAAATTGTATTTTGTTAATCTATTACNACGTTGGACAGGAAACCACCGCCAATAAAATATCATGTTGAGGAATCAAACAAGGATCAATGGTGGTAATATCACCTAAAGGACATTCACCAAAATTTGCTTGATAGGTTTTTTGGGCGGCTTCATCCCATTCAGAAGAAAACACACATTTTCCCCCCAGTTCCTCAAAAGGGAGACGAATTCCCCCAATTCCCGCAAATAAATCAATAAACGTGAAATTGTATTTTGTTAATCTATTACTCATTCATCAGTTTTTAAAGCGATCGCGAAAATTACCACAAAAGCCAAAAGATTTAATTTCTTAGTGTCTTAGTGTCTTAGTGGTTTATCCTCCTAAAATTACCACAAAGGCACAAAGTCACGAAGATTTGATTTCTTAGTGTCTTGGTGTTTTATCCTCCTAAAAATTACCACAAAAGCCAAAAGATTTGATTTCTTAGTGTCTTGGTGTCTTGGTGGTTTATCCTCCTAAAAATTACCACAAAGGCACAAAGTCACGAAGATTTGATTTCTTGGTGTCTTGGTGGTTTATCCTCCTAAAATTACCACAAAGGCAGAAAGAGATGCTTGCTTAGTGTCTTAGTGTCTTGGTGGTTTTTTTTCCTGAAAATTACCACAAAGGCACAAAGTCACGAAGATTTGATTTCTTTGTGTCTTGGTGTTTTTTTCTCCTTTTTCTGTTACTTTCCTAACTGTTTTGAACGTTCACAAGCCGCTTTTACTGCTTCTATTAATGCGGAACGAAAAGCCGCCTGTTCGAGTTTGCCGACGCCTGCTATTGTAGTTCCGCCTGGACTGGTGACGCGATCTTTCAATTCTGCGGGGTGCATACCTGTCTGTTTTAATAATTCTGCGGTGCCTAGAACGGTCTGTAAAGCCAGTTTTGAAGCGATCGCTCTCGGGAGTCCTGCTGCTACACCGCCATCGCTTAGAGCCTCAACCATCAGGGCAACATAAGCAGGCCCCGAACCGGATAACCCTGTTACCGCATCCATCAAATATTCTGGTACTTCCACAACGTCCCCAACTGCTGCTAGAATTTGTTCAGCCAGTTTGAGATGATGGGGTTGAACAGCTTTACCGGGAGCGATCGCACTAATTCCAGCGCCGACGGTTGCGGGAGTATTGGGCATCACCCGAATCACGGGACGATGAATGAAAGCCGCTTCTAACTTACTTAACGGTACCCCTGCTAAAATCGAAATAATCGTCACCTCAGATTCAGGGTTCGGAGAATCTCCTAAACTGAGGGCTGCTAAATCTGAAATTACAGTGTCTAAGATTTGAGGTTTAACCGCCAACAGCAGCACCTCTGTGACCTGTGCGGCTTGGCTATTCTCATCTGTGACCTCCACCCCATACTGTTGCTGGAGAACAGCTCTACGCGGCTCATGGGGTTCGCTAACGATTACATCTGTTGGGTGATAGATATTCTGAGCAATTAAACGGGAGAGAAGCGCTTCTCCCATCACCCCGCCACCAATTAAACCGAATTTGAATCCTGTCATTTGTTGAGTGTAAAATGTCAGAGTCAGTGGTCAGCAATTGTAAAGTCTGATTTCTGATCTCTGACTTGGATAACGCTACTACTGCACCGCTTGTTTCTCGGATTGCCACATCGAAGTCATCGGGGAAGGAATGCGAGTGCGTCCTTGGCTGGGCATTTCGTTCATCACGCCTGACTGAGTTCTAACTTGAACACAACTGGGCGTAAACAGGAAAATGCTTTCACCAATTCGTTCTTGATGACCATCAAGGGCGTAGGTTCCTCCAGCTACGAAGTCTACTGCTCTTTGGGCTTGGTCTGGGTCCATCATGGTGAGATTGAGAACGACAGACTTTCTTTCTTTGAGCGCTCTAATAGCCGCAGGCATTTCTTCAAAAGTACGAGGTTCCATGACCACGACTTCTGAAATTCCGTTTAACGCTCCTGGCATACCGATCACATTGTTCATGGTTGACCCCAATCCTTCTGATGTTACCGTACTTGCTGTAGGGTTAGTAGCCCCAACTGTCCGTTCTCTAGGGCGACGGACGCTCCGACGTTCTTCCTCTACGGGTGCAGGGGAAGCGAGTTCTTGGGGAGGCTGATAAACATTTTGATATTGATCCCCCTCCATTTCATCGTATTCATAATCGTACTCAACAGAGTCATTGAGTCCTACAAAATCCCGTAGCTTACCAAAAATAGAGTTCACGGTTTCTTCTCCATAACGACTCTTTCTCCCGACTAGACACCCATTTTAGGGGAGCTAGCAGGGATTGACTATAGTCAGTTTTTCTCGAACTCGATAGCTTTACCAGAAAATATACTATCTTGTTTAGGTTGTACGCGCACCAAAGAGAATTTGTCCAGGCCGAATCATTGTTGCACCTGCTTGTATAGCTAAAGTATAATCCCCAGACATTCCCATTGAGAGTTCTTTGATCTCGAGATTTGACCAGCGTTGTTGTTGAATTTTTTGGGCTAACTGGCGAGTTTGCTCAAAGACATTCAACGTTTCCGAATCATTTAATCCTAAAGGGGGAATGGTCATTAGACCTTGAATTTGAATGTGCTGGCATTGATTAAGTTCCGCTAAGTCGTCTAAAAGTTGAGAAACGCTCCAACCATATTTATTGGGATCGCTTAAAATCTTAACTTGTAGGCAGACTTGAGGCTGACAACCCGATTCTTCAGCGAGTCTGTCTAGGCGTTGAGCGAGTTTGAGACTATCAACGGAGTGAATCCATTGAAAGTGCTGCACAGCTTTTATCGCTTTGTTGGTTTGGATATGACCAATTAAATGCCAGGTGATATCGGACAAATCTTGCAGTTGCTCTTGTTTTTCCATCGCCTCTTGAATGCGATTTTCGCCAAAATCCCGGATTCCGGCTGCGTAGGCGATACGAATCACATCAGCCGATACTGTTTTGGTGACAGCAACGATTCGCACAGAATCGGGGACTTGGGAGCGAATTTCAGCAATACGTTCGGCGGTGGAATGGGTCATAATTTCGTGATGCGTGGTTCGAGAAGGGAGGGAAAGTCGGATGTCAGGAAAACTCGGGTTCCCTCTGTCTTCTTTTCCCTTTCTTATTCTCTCGTGAAACCACAAACAATAAACACCCCAAAGTTATTGAAATGTGCGTTGATGAATGACTTGTAGATTTTTATGTTCTTCAACCTGGCCTGTTCGGCGCAACATTCTCAGACGGATTTCTACAACCAGTCGGGCGTCTGAACGGCTAACGGGTTCAAATTTCAAACCGCTTGGCCCGTGAGTGACTAAAAAAAACAGTCGTTGGGCGTACAGCGTGGTAAACAGTTCTTGATTATCCTCAACTTGACATACTCTAAACAGTAAGCCAAAGTTGGGGTGATTCATGTAAGTTTCAGTTGTCATTCAGCCTAAAATTTAGCAAATAAGTAGCTCTCTAAAACAGTCGATAGCAGTCAGATTGAGCAAGTTATGAAATCTAACTCTACCATCTATTGGCAGTCATAAAGATCCAGATATCTAGACAGGATACTGAACAAGGTTGATGAAATGCCACTCCAATAAATTCTTTCTCCTGTAAGATGATCTCTGTTGNTTCAGTTGTCATTCAGCCTAAAATTTAGCAAATAAGTAGCTCTCTAAAACAGTCGATAGCAGTCAGATTGAGCAAGTTATGAAATCTAACTCTACCATCTATTGGCAGTCATAAAGATCCAGATATCTAGACAGGATACTGAACAAGGTTGATGAAATGCCACTCCAATAAATTCTTTCTCCTGTAAGATGATCTCTGTTGTTTTTGACTGTTTTCTAGGGTTACTAGAGTGAGTTTCTGAGGTTCAACTGAGCGGATTCTCAGATCCTTGATAGCCGGACTTGAGAACTTAAAATTTGGGAGCAGACCAGGCTCGAATCATTATAAATTGCATCATCGCTTATGGGTTTGTCGTTAATGTAAACTTTACCTTTTTGACACTCCCGCCGAAGACCTGCGGTATAGCGGGGGATTCTTGCTTCTCAGACACGCGCGCTAGAGCCGAAGCCCCCCGCCAGTAAGTCTCCACAAGCATTTTCAGACACGCTCTGCCCGAGCGCATCAATACCACGATTCCGAATCACCTGCGCGGCGGCGACATCCCGGTGGGTGATGTACCTGCATTCCGGGCAATTATGAACCCGCTCCGAGAGTAACTTCTTACCCGTCGTCGCCCCGCAATTCGGACAAATTTGGCTGCTGTAATCTTTGTTGACCTCACCCACAAAAACGCCCCGCTTCCATCCTACCCACTTGAGGATGGTTACGAACTGACCGAAGCCAGCATCGAGACAGTGCTTAGATAACATTCCCCGCCCCCACGAACGGAAGTCAATGTCTTCGATAAAGATGGACTGTCCGCGATCGCAGAGGTGGTGAGCAAGTTTAAAATGCCAGTCTTTTCGAGTTTCCTGAATTCGTTGGTGAAGTCGAGCAATTTTTTGGTTCAGCTTGTGCCGATTGTTAGACCCCTTCTGCTTGTGCTTTAATCTCCGTTGCAGCGATTTCAGCTTGCGATGGAAGCGGTTCAAAAATCTGGGTCTGTTTATCAGTTCCCCATCCGACGTTGCCAAGAATTTCTCTAACCCGAGGTCGATACCCAAAGGATGCCCGTGAAAAGGAACATTTGGGACGCTGACATCGGATTGCAGAGACAGCATCACGAAGTAGCCGGATGCCCTCCGAACAATTCGGGCTTGCTTGGGTTTGAATCCGTCAGGAATTTCCCGAGACTTGAAAACCTTAACCCATCCGAGTTGAGGTAACTTAATTCGGTTGCCGTTGACGATCTCGCCTTTAAGCTGAGGATAAATAAAAGACCGCATCCGGTAACGATTCTTAAATCTGGGAAACCCAAACCNCGAAGTAGCCGGATGCCCTCCGAACAATTCGGGCTTGCTTGGGTTTGAATCCGTCAGGAATTTCCCGAGACTTGAAAACCTTAACCCATCCGAGTTGAGGTAACTTAATTCGGTTGCCGTTGACGATCTCGCCTTTAAGCTGAGGATAAATAAAAGACCGCATCCGGTAACGATTCTTAAATCTGGGAAACCCAAACCCTCTGGCTTTCATATCAACAAACGCCCGATCCAAGGTTCTTAAGATTTGCTGAAGAACCTGGGCGTTAACTGACTTCAACCGTTCGTTATTTTTCTTGGCTTGCGTCAGCGCTTTCGTTTGGTAGTGATAACCGGGGAAGGGTGCGTCGGCGGGGATGATGTACTCGTTAACAATCGAGCAGGCATTAACGGGAGCCAAGCGAGAGTTGAGCCAATTCTTACGTTCTTTCAAGGCAAAATTCCACACCGAGCGACAGACATCTAAGGTGCGTTCTATCACCTCTACCTGTTGCTGTGTGGGTTTCAACCTGTACTCGTAGGTCAGCGTCAACATCGTCGAAATTTCAATCCAATGCCCGGGTTATAGTATTAGAACAGATTCTACACAGATTGGGCTGTTGTGTAGACGTTCTCCCTGCGGTCGATTTTTATTGGCGAAAATTCATCTCACCGTTAACCCTGGGGGTATAACGGGAGTCCTCTTTTCGCATTTTCAGATAGAAGGGTCGGGGTCACTGCTCAATGTTGAAATTGGCTGAAAAGTTAAAGTGTACTGGAAAATTTACTAATCTTCAATCGGTTTGACTGAAATTTTTCCGAAATCGTCTTAAGCTTGCGCTCCCAAAATAAACCGCAGCGTCCAGAATACAGTTAAAGCAGCCAGTGCGAACCGATCAACCCATCGGATTTGCAGTTGATACCATTTGACATGATGTTGATTAGGAGTGGTGAAACCCCTGACGGTCATCGCACTCGCCATCTGTTCGGCTCGTAGTAATAAATTTTCTAACAAGCGTTCAGCAATCATCAACCAAACTTGAGTGGCTCGGCGAAATCCGAGTTTTTTCCAGTTAATCGCTCGGGTTCGCACAGAGCGGACTAAATTTTGAATTTCTTCTAAAACTAAGGGAAAAAACCGTAGGGAAAGCGTCAACGTTAAGGCGATTTCGGTGACGGGTAAGTTAAATCGTCGCAAGGGTTCCATCACATTTTGAATGGCGGTGGCGATTTCTTCGGAAGCTGTTGTCAGCAAATATAAGTTGGTGCTGTAGACCAGCGTAAACAGTAAGGTACTGACGCGAATTCCTAAATCAACCGNATTTCTTCTAAAACTAAGGGAAAAAACCGTAGGGAAAGCGTCAACGTTAAGGCGATTTCGGTGACGGGTAAGTTAAATCGTCGCAAGGGTTCCATCACATTTTGAATGGCGGTGGCGATTTCTTCGGAAGCTGTTGTCAGCAAATATAAGTTGGTGCTGTAGACCAGCGTAAACAGTAAGGTACTGACGCGAATTCCTAAATCAACCGAGTAGCGAGTAATTTTTAATGGCCCTTGCTCGACTAACACATAGCGATAAGAAGTGGGTTGGGGTAAAGGTGTAGTGATCTGTTCTGGGGGTTGAGGGAGTGCAAAGCTAATCTCATCAGAGGGGAGACGGGGTTGATGTTCGGCGATAATTCCATCGGGCATTATACAACTGACGACAAACAACAAACTACAAAACATCAGCAGCCAGCCCATTTGTCGTTTCCAGACTCGCAAAGGAATTCTCGCACCAAGAGTAATAATAATCAGTAACCCCACCAACGCGAGTCGCCAAATGGCGTTGGCTAACAACGGCGCTAACAAAAAACTCATCAACCAGGCTAGTTTGACTCGCGCATCCAGTCGATGTAGCCAGGTGATTGGTTCTTCTAAATATAAACCGATCGGCAGCGATCGCAATAAATCCATGATTTCATTCCAGCAGGGAACAGCTCATTAGGCAACAGGCAACAGGCAACAGGCAAAAGGGAAATAACTGTTAACACAAAAAACGGGTCACTGGTACGGGTAATTCATCAATTGCCCCTACAACTGTCAACTGCAAAGACTGGTGAGTGTTAAACTTTTGTGGCTCGGTTGGCTGTATTGCGTTCGACTTCTCGGGCTGGTTTCCCGCGCCAAATTAACCGAATAGGTGTGCCTAAAAAGCCCAATTGTTGGCGAAATTGACTTTCCATATAACGACGGTAATTTTCATTAAATCGTTTGGGATCATTGACAAATAATACCAGTGTTGGCGGTTGGCTACTGACTTGAGTCCCATAATAAATTTTCCCTTGTTTACCCTGGCGAGTGGTGGGGGGAGAATGCCAACTGACGGCTTCTTCGATCACGTCGTTAATCACGGCGGTACTAACGCGGCGTTGATGTTCGGCGACTGCTTGATCGACTAAATCAATAATTTTTTCAACTCGTTGTCCGGTTAAGGCACTGACAAAAATGGTTTTCGCCCATTCGATGAAATACAGTCTTGATTTGACTTCTCGTTCGTATTCTAAAATGGTGTAGGTATCTTTCTCAACGGTATCCCATTTATTGACGACAATTACACAAGCGCGACCTTCTTCTACGATGCGATTTGCTAACTTGAGATCCTGTTCGGTGACGCGATCAACGGCATCAATCACTAACAGCACAACATCGGCTCGACGAATGGCTTTAAAGGCACGATTAATGCCAAAAAATTCCGCCCCATATTCGACATTTTTTTTGCGTCGAATTCCGGCTGTATCAATTAAACGGTAAGTCTTTTCGTTGCGTTCAACGACGGTATCGATCGCATCCCGAGTTGTACCGGAAATCGGGCTAACAATGGCGCGATTTTCTCCTAAAAAGGCATTCAATAAACTGGATTTTCCAACATTCGGACGCCCGACAATTGCCACTCGAATTTCGGTGGATTCTTCGATTTCATCACGGCGGGGAATATATTGGATTAATTCATCGAGTAACTCGCCTGTGCCACTGCCATGTATGCTGGAAATGGGGAAAGGATTTCCTAAGCCAAGTTCCCAAAATTGCATCGATTGCATTAAGCCGGCTGTGGGAGATTCGCATTTATTCACGGCTAAGAGTACCGGAACCGAATGTTCACGCAACCAACTGGCGATCGCTTCATCTCCCCCCGTTAGCCCGACTTGTCCATCTACTACAAAAATCGCGACTGTGGCTTCTGCTAAAGCGACCATCACCTGTTCACGAATCAGGGGCAAAAATTCGGTATCATCATCAAAAATCAAGCCTCCGGTATCGACCACCGAAAACTCTCGATCTTGCCAATAGGCGTGGCGATAGGTGCGATCGCGAGTCATCCCCGGTTGATCGTGAACAATGGCTTCTTGGCTTTCAGTGAGGCGGTTTACCAGGGTAGATTTACCTACATTTGGGCGTCCAATAATTGCGACAATCGGTAAGGGCATGGGGTTTAGAGCAGCTCGTCACTGGCAATCTTCTATATTCAACCTTCTATTGTAGCGAGTTCTCTTGGAAATTGAGACAAAATGTGAGAAAACCCTGAGAAGGGTCTGAGGTCAATTTCATTAATTTTCAGCATTTTCTATTTTACATATCATCTGTTTCCCAAGTTGAGCTTCTATCTTAGTTAGTGTAAGGAAATCGGAAACGGAGATAAGTTTATGCTCATCAACACTTTAAAAACGGTTAGTATCGCTTCTGTTATTCTCTTAAATACAGTGATCGGTGAAGTGGCTTTGACCTCTGTCGCTTCGACGCTTCCCGCCTCGGCTGCAACTCCATTGATCGCTCAAAATAATAATATTATTGCAACGGGTTCTTTTGTAAC
>NZ_LATL02000122.1 GCF_000972705.2 Limnoraphis robusta CS-951
TTCTAATGCTATAATAACTCTACTGGCAGGGTATTCAACCAGTTGAAAAACCCAGCATCTAATCGATGCAATTAACCTTGAAAACTTAAGGTATGGGGTTCTTGCAAGAAATGCTTTGGCCATATAAAACCTTAAAGCACCAAGTACAGAGAACAAAGCATTTTTTTCTCAAGTACGGTAGGGCATACCGAAACTATCTCTGAAATGGGATGAACGACTGGGGAGACTCACCCCTCAAAGAGTAGGTTAGGAAACTAGCTTGCTGTAAGGGTTGTCAATGAATCAGTAATCCAAAGCCGTGAGGCTTGGAGAATCCCCTTTCTTTAGAAATGGGGAGTATGTCAAAGGATGCAGATTCTGGCTTGATCGAACTCGACGGCTTAAATCTGCTGAAAAATCCTCAAACCGCCCGCAGTCGCTTAGGCTATCTCCCCCAAGATTTTGGCGTTTATCCGAACGTTTCGGCTGAAGATTTATTAGATCAAATCGCCGTTTTCAAGGGATTTACTCACGCTTCACAACGCCGAGAAATTGTCGCCCAACAGTTACAACGGGTAAACCTTTACGAACAACGAAAACAGAAATTAGGAACTTTTTCAGGTGGGATGCGCCAGCGCTTTGGTATTGCTCAAGCGCTTCTGGGATCACCTCAATTAGTGATTGTTGATGAACCAACAGCAGGTCTTGATCCGGTTGAACGCATTCGATTTCAGAACTTGCTGGCAGAAATTAGCCAAGATCGAGTGTTAATTCTTTCCACTCATATTGTAGAAGATGTAGCCGAACTTTGTCAACAAATGGCTATTCTAAATCGAGGTCAAATTATTCGCTCTGGGAGTCCTCTATTCTTAACCGAAACTCTGCGAGGAAAAGTTTGGATCACCTCGGAACTTGAAGCGTCTAACAAGCCCAAAGATTGCACAATCATCACCACTCGAATGTCACGGGGAAAACGCTGTGTTCGGGTGTTGAGCGACAGTCAACCGAGTCAACATTTCCACGCCATTGAACCCGATCTCAATGATGTTTATTTTACTGCATTACTGTTAGAACCTGAAGTTATTGCTGCTTAATGATGAAGTGTATATTTTTTGATGTTGTTCAGTTTGAGATCCTTTACCATCTACGTCGCCCGACTTTTTGGTTAATCACAATTTTATTTTTTGTTATTGGTTTAACTGATATTGTTTCCAAAGCTGGAGAAGGTAACGCTTTCTTTTTTGTCAATAGTCCTTCGCAAATTTTTCAAACGACAATTTGGTACTGTATTTTTGGGATTCTTGCGGCTTCAGCCTTTGTTGCGGAAACTTTTGTGCGAGATACAAACTATCGCATGGAAGCGTTAATATTAGCAACTCCCATTCGGAAATGGGATTATTTAGCAACCCGTTTTATCGCGGCTTTTGGGGTGACTATTGTTGCTTTTTCCAGCTATTTACCGGGGATGATTTTAGGAACAATGATGCCCGGACTTAATCCCTTTGCCTTGGGGCCATTGCGTTTAGAGGCTTATGTTGTTAGCTATCTTCTTTTTACCCTGCCCAATTTATTTTTAGTGTCAGCAATTGCCTTTTGTTTAGCCTCTAAAACTCGCAGTATTGTGATGACTTATGCGGGTGCAATTGTTTTAATTATGCTTTATCTAGCCTCTCTAATTATGGTCGGGGTAGATGTGATTAATTTTGAACAATATCGCATCTGGGCAATGTTAGATCCCTTTGGGTTTTATGCCTTAGAAGAAAAGACGTTATCCTGGACAGTTTATCAACATAATACGCTTATGCCACCCTTAAGCGGGATTGTCATTTTAAACCGTATGTTCTGGCTAACAGTGGGTTCATTTTTGTGGTGTTGGAGTTATCAGACTTATTCGATGAAAGTCTTAAGTAAATCCCGTGTTCAGAGTCATAAAACATCAATAATTGCTAAAAAAATAGATAAGCCCAGTCAAATTAATCCCGTTAATACAATTCCCTTAGAGGCTAAAAATAGAAGTTTAAAAGCCTTTATTAATCAATGGTTTTATCGCAGTGGCTTTGAAATCAAACAAGTGTTAACTGGACGAGCGTTTTTACTACTAACTGCCTTTGGTTTAGTCAGTCTAATTATCACAGCGATGGGAACTCGTTCCTATAACTATTCTAATCCCAGTACCGATATTTTAATTCATTCCGCTAATCTCTATCTAGAATATATTCTGTTTGCGATTATCATTGTTTATTCTGCTGAATTAATGTGGCGCGATCGCCTATTGCGTCTGCAAAATGTTATTGATGCAACATCAGTTTCTAATGGGATTTTATTGTTATCCAAACTCACGGCTTTGTTTGCCATTATCACGATTAATTTACTGTTAGCAATGGTGGTAATGGTTGGCTATCAAGCCCTTAACGGATACACCGACTTTGAGTTTCCGTTATATTTTCAGATGTTATTTATCGAACACGGACCGTATTTTTACTTAACCGCAATACTCGCCCTATTTACCCAAGTCATTACCCGTCATAAATATGCAGGGATGGCATTAGTGGTGATGATTTCTCTTTCAAAAATTCCTCTAGATGCCTTGGGTTGGTATCATAATCTCTATCGTTTTGCAGCAACAAATGACATTGAATATTCCTTGATGAATGGCTATGGTCATCTGTTAACCGGACATCTTTGGTATACTTTGTATTGGGCTTTGTTCGCTGCAATTTTGATGGTTTTTGCTTATATCATCTGGCCGCGTGGAACGTCTGATTTACGTTTAATCAAAGGTTGGAAACAAGCCTGGGTGAGAACAAGTCAGAGCGTTAAACAAACATTAGCCGGGTTAATTGTTGCGTTTGTTGGGGTGGGCGGATGGATTTTTTACAATACTAATATTATTAATCAATATCAACCCCCAGGGAAAGAAGAAACAGCCGCAGAAATTGAGCAACGCTTCAAACAATACGAAAATTTACCGATACCCGTTGTTACCAATACAAAAGTCAATATCGAACTTTATCCAGAAGAACGTTACTTCGTTGCTAACGGTGAATATGTATTAGAAAATCGCACCAATTCGTCGATTAAACAACTTCATCTGCTGAGTTTTATTAACTTGAAATTGGCTGAAATAAACTATCCAGGCGCAACACTAAAAGAAGCTTATCCAGAATGGGGATACTATATTTATGACCTAGAAACCCCGTTAAAACCTGGGGAACGTCAAAGGATGAAATTCATCACAAAAACAGAACGTCCCCGAGGATTTCAAAATCAGGTGGATAGCGATGATGTTTATATGATTTATCCGAATGATGTTGTCGGAAATGGTACAAATTTATATAGTCCTTTTATTTTACCCTTTGTTGGTTATACCAAAATGGTTGAACATAAAAAGGCTTGGATGCGTCATCAATTCAATTTACCCCCCTTAGATGAACGGATGCGAAGTCATGATCATCCCATTGGTTTATCACAGGGGTTAATGCTGGCTCATTTAGGCTGGGGTAGCACTGATATTACCATTGGAACCTCTGCGGATCAAACGGTTGTCACAACAGGAAAATTAGTCAATCAATGGAAGCAAGGAAATCGTAATTATTTTCAGTATCAATCTACCGCAAAAGATCGGGGTAAATTTACCATTTATTCAGGTCGTTATGCTGTTTATAAAAACAATAATTATCGAGTTCCGATTGAAATCTATTATCATCCAAAACACCAAGAAAATGTTGAGCTAATTGCTGAAAAAGTGGGAAAAGCTTTAGAATTTTATGAGAAAACTTTCGGCCCCTATCCGTTTGAAAAGGTGCGGGTTGTGGAGTTTGTTTATTATGATGGAATGGTTTTTTCGGAAGCGGGAGTGATTGGTATTCCTGAAGTTTTGGTGTGGAAAAGTGAAGCAAAAGGTCGGGGGAAAGATAGTATTATTGACTGGGTTAGTTATCTCTTGGCTTATGCTTGGTGGGAAGATCAAATAATAGCCGCAGATGTAGCGGGAGGGATGACTATTCGTGAAGCTTTGAGTGGTTATGCGAGTTCTCTTTATCAACGTTCTCGCCGAACTCCCGAAGAACAACGCCTAGCCAAACAACAGCTTATGCGTGATTTCTTTCGTCTGTTGGGTAAAATTGATTTCCAAGAACCAGCGTTAATTGATGTGTATAATGAGGTACCGATTGCTCGTCATAAAGGCGGTATGATATTAGAACAAATTGAGGATTTAATGGGTCAAGAAGCTTTACTTTCAGGAATTAAAAGTTTTCTCCAAAAGTATCGTTATCAACCTGCACCCTATGCAACGGTTCTTGATTTGCGGGATGCGATTTTAGCTGAAGCTTCTGGCGCTCAACGAGAAATTATTAGCGAATTGTTTGCTAATGTGATTACTTATCAGGTAGGATTAGCGGATGCTGTTTTTGAAGCGTTACCAGATGGAAAATATAAAGTTATACTTCAGGTAGAAGCTCAAAAGTTATACACAAAACAGCTTGGAAAGCAAGAGTCAGAGGCGTTAGATTTACCAGTGACGATCTCTCTTTCCGATGAAAATGGAGAGGAGATTTTTAGCAAAAAATATACAATTTTAGGGCAAAAAGCAACCATTGATTTAGTCACGAATAAGCGACCCACCTATGCTGCTGTGGATGGGAATTATTTGCTGCCCTCTGCTTTTTTACAGGATAATATTAAGCGTCTTCGTCCGATGTTGGGAAATTAGAAATTTAAAACCAACGTCCGCCACGAAACCGCCAATGAGGAAATAAAATTCGCGTTAGGGTGACAGAGGCGAGGTAAGTTGCTAACCAAACCACAGTGTAATGACAGATAAATAATCCGACATTAAAGATTTC
This sequence comes from Limnoraphis robusta CS-951, assembly GCF_000972705.2. The sequence goes on from NZ_LATL02000122.1 coordinate 4,827, forward strand.
GGGGGAAATGCCCGGTAAACCGACACTTTTGGCTAATCCCCCGATAAATAGGCCTTCCCAAATTCCCGCCAGGAGTTGAAACAGTCCCGGCCAATCTCGATCCCAACGGAATTTTTGCAGGTAGATATAGAAGCTATCCCAAAGTAAGCCAAACAGGGCGACATATCCCAGGAAAGCCAAGTAAATCCAACTGGGTGCAATGTTGGCGATCCAGAAGGGTAGGGTAACGAATAGGCCGACGGTGGCTAACAGCAAGATCCGGGTTTGCCAGCGTCCGAAGAGGGTTGGAGTCATGGAATTTTGGATTACTCAAGTCTAATTGGCAACATATTGTAAAGTTTTGTAAATTAACCTGTGGGGTGACACCCATCATGGTCTATACTACATACATAGTAGATGCACCCTGATTAGACCGCCCACAATTGATGGGCGTTTTTCTTTTGTCAGACAACTAACCACAATCATCTGTACTCGGAGTGACGCATCAACCGGGTTTGTGAACCAACAAGTCGTTTACTCCTGTGTAGATCAGCACAGAAGACATCAAGAAAAATTATCTTCTCGACTTGGGAGGCGTTTTATGTTGTCTCAACACCCACTCGAAAACCGACAGGGGTCGAGTCGGACGTTTAGAGGTTTTAGCATCAGGTTTAATCAGTTTGGTTTTGATCAAAATCTCTGTAAAACCTTTTCCCAGGGGTTCGAGCGGGGATTTTTTGGGAGAACTAGGAAGTTTATCGATTTGCCACCAACTCCCCAGACAGTAACCGCAAATACTGCTGATTACCCCTAAGAAAAGGCTTAAGTTTAAAGAATATCCCAACCCAAAAAAGCCAAGGGTGATCAGGGCGCCAAGGATAAATCCAGTAGAGAATCCAGCCGTCTTAGAAGAAGAGGATGCCATAGATTTTTGCGATAGTTTCACTCTCTATTGAACAGCAAATCAGTGATCACTCAACGGTAAATCGCGATCAGTTATTCGATCTTGAAACGTTGGGTGCGATGCCTGTAGGCCAGTCACCTGTTGGCGGCATTCTCAATTGTGAATTTTCAATTGTGAATTTGGACTCCTGTTGCTCAACCCCCTCATTCTCTACCGTTGTTACATTCTGATAGAGAGCTTTAATTATTCTTTGTCCATGATAGGTACAATTCAAATAATGCAGTGCATCTTGAATATAAGAAAACACAACATTATGAAAAAAGTTGGGGTAGGCTCTGCGTAAATCTTGGGGGTTCCGATAACCTAAATATTGATGAGTGCCAATTTCTTCAAACTCCCGAAACAGCCTTGTCATCTTAACAAGATAATCAGGATCAGCTAACTGACCAATTAAATCAGCCGCTCGAACTAAACCCGGATAATTAAGGGTATCTTGATATTTTGCCGCTTGGGGAACCGGAAAACGGGTGAGTTCAATATTATCCTGAACAGTGTCAATATCGAGCCAGTTACAGTGGCTAAAATTTTCCGCTACAAACAATTTACCGCGATCAACATGATAGGGAGCTAGACTCGCATCAGTCGTTTTAGGAGATAAATAAATGGTTTCCTGACTAGAGGCGATCGCATAGCGCTGTTGTTGAATGCGATCAGCACGACAAATTCCCTTACGATAACCAATATCGTGACATAATAGGGAAACTATTGTGTTCAACCAATCTTTGCGGGAAACGTTACCTTCGCTCAAATGTTTGCCTCGAAGGATTTCTAGTCCCGTTAAAGTCACTAAGATACTGTGTTCGAGATCGTGATAGGGTGCATCAGTCGAGGCAATTTTTGCCAACACAATATCAGCAACCGAGCAAATTTTATCAATAGACTCAGACTCAAAGCAACCGTAAAGGTCAGTATAGGCTTTTTGCAGTTGCTTGTTACAGGTTTGAACGAGGGCTGATGTACAAGGATGAGACATGAAAGACACTCCTACTTGACGAGGCTAAAAGATACGGGGTTAATGGGATCAGGGTTTTTGAATCTATTTACAGTTTATTAAACTTTAGTTCTAATGAAAACCAAAAAAACTCATAAGTTATAGAGATTCGTTTTTCTTTCGCATTTTGCCAAAAAATTAGGGGGAATTGAGCGCTTTTTAAAACCTCATAAAACCTCATAAACCCTCATCTCTTTTTCAAACTGTGACTTCTATCACAACCCGAGTTTGATTTTCCTCTAAAATTAAAAGCAAAAATTCATATCAATCGTTTATCTGGGTAAACTCAGTATACTTTAGGTTTGAAATTCCCGTTCGCAAAATTGGAAGACTCATGGACGCTCAAGAAGCACTAGACTATATTGATGATCTAATCTTTGCTAAGTTTGGCAAGCATCTTAATGATTTAGAACGAGACGTTTTTATTGGATCTTGGCAAGATAAAACCTATAAAGAGATTCATCCGCTTAGTCCTGAATATATTGAAAAATTAGTAGGCTACCAATTATGGCAAAAAATTTCTGAGGTTTTAAATGAAAAAGTGAGCAAAAAAAGTTTTAAGGGAGCCATTCAAAGAAAAATCAAAAATCAGTCTTGTCAAACCGTGTTAATTAGTTACCAAAATCAGGAACCTGATGCAACATTAGCCGCTCAATTTGAAAAAGCTATTGCCGCAGATGGACATCAAGTTTTTATCACTCCAGTCGAAATTCATGATTTTAATTTATCAAAAAAAACAACAGATTGGTTCTCAAAAATTGATAGTCAACTGAAACTTTGTGACTATTTTTTACTTTTGTTATCTCCCCAGGCAACCGTCAGTGAAATTGTCTTAGAACAACTGAAACAAATCAAAGAACTGCGAGAGATTCGGAACAGTCACACACCCATTATTTTACCGATTCGCGTTAATTGTCCGGCTTGCTTACTGTTTAACCATGACTTGCGAAGCTATCTATTAGGAACCTGTCAGCGAGAATGGAAATCAGCCGTCGATACTGCCGTGATTATTCAAGAAATTAGAATGTTTTTATCCCAGAATATTCATTGGGAAAACCGCGAATTTTCTCTGCCCACTTGGGAAGAATGGAAAACCGTAGGAATTGAAGAATGGGAGCAAGAAATTAGTCAAATTTCCAGCAAAACTTTAGATTCATATCTTCTTCCCGATGAATCAAAATCAATAGCAGAAATTCCCTCACCTTTACCTGTTGCTGAACCTGAACTTCCCCAAGGTCAAGTCCGTTTAGCTTCAGCATTTTACATTAAAAGAGATCCCTATGAACAACAATGTTATCAGGAAATTAATTCTCCCGGTGCATTAATTAGAATTAAAGCGCCTCGACAAATGGGCAAAACATCTTTAATGGCAAGAATATTATATCAAGCCAAAGAGCAAGGATTGAATACAGTCCCTCTGAGTTTTCAACACGCAGATGGAAGCGTTTTTACGAACTTAAATCAATTGTTGCGCTGGTTTTGTATTCGGATTGCACGCAAGTTACGTTTACCCTATAAAGTTGATGATTATTGGGCGGATATGTTTGGGAGTAAAGATAACTGTACAGCTTTTTTTGAAGATTGTATTTTACCGGAAATGGAAACACCGCTTGTCCTTGGTTTAGATGAAGTTGATCGAGTTTTTCAACATCCTCATATCGCCGATGACTTTTTTAGTTTATTGAGAGCGTGGTATGAAGAAGCGGGTTATGGAAGCGGAGACAGTAACCTGTGGGAAAAACTCCGTTTAGTGATTGTTCATTCTACAGAAGTTTATATTCCTCTAGATATTAATCAATCACCGTTTAACGTGGGATTACCCATTGAACTCTCCGAATTTTCCCCTGAACAAGTCGCAGATTTAGCCCATCGACATGGACTGAATTGGCAAGAAGAACAGATCCAAACATTGATGAAAATAGTTGGGGGTCATCCTTACTTAGTGAGAGTCGCAATGTATCATATTGTTCGAGAACATTTAACCCTAGAAAACCTAGCCGAAACCGCCTCAACAGAAGCCGGAATTTATGGAGATCATTTACGCCGACATTGGTGGAATTTACAGCAACATCCTGAACTCTTACAAGCCTTAACTCGAGTTGTGGCAGTTAACGAATTGGTCGAGTTAAAATCAGTTCTTGCCTTCAAATTGCATAGTATGGGATTAGTTAATTTACAAGGGGATAGAGTCACACCACGATTTGATCTATATCGCCAGTATTTTTCTCATCGTTTAACCTCAGAAACAGTAGATTTTTTATAAAAAAACGGTTTTCAACACTTTACTCCATCCTAATTTATTCTCTACTTTCTGATTTTATATGTCATCTACACTTCCCCAACCCATGAACTTAACTTATAGCTATAAAGTAGGAGGACATTTACCCTTTGATGCTCCCACCTATGTCGTGCGACAAGCAGATCGAGAACTTTATAAAGCCTTAAAAGCGGGTGAGTTTTGTTATGTGTTAAATTCTCGACAAATGGGAAAAACCAGTTTGAGAGTGCGAACAATGCACCGTTTACAAGCAGAAGGATTTGCTTGTGCTGCTATTGATCTGACTAAAATTGGCTCTCAAGATATTACCCCAGATCAATGGTATGCTGGAATCATGCGACAGCTTGTCAGGAGTTTTAAGCTTTCGATTCAATTACAACCTTGGCTAGAAGATCGTCAATATCTTCCCCCTTTACATCGTTTAAATGAGTTTATTGAAGATATTTTACTCGAATCTGTTCAACAGAAAATTGTCATTTTTATTGATGAAATTGACAGTATTTTGAGTTTGAATTTTTGTGCTGATGATTTTTTTGCCTTCATCCGTAACTGTGATAGCTATCGCTCAATCGCCTTTGCGTTGCTGGGAGTTGCCACACCTTCAGATTTGATTCAAGATAAAACTTGTACGCCGTTTAATGTCGGTCAAGCCATTGAATTACATGGATTTCAATACAGTGAAGTACAACCCTTAATTCAAGGATTGATAGATAAAATAAGCTTTCCTGAAGAAGTAATGAAATCTATTCTTTATTGGACAGGTGGGCAACCTTTTTTAACTCAAAAAATATGTAATTATATCCACAAAAATTTTGAAGAAACTAGCAAAACTATCAAGATACAACCTGAAAATATTGAGCAATGGATTACTGACTTAGTTCACAAAAAACTGATTCATAATTGGGAAGCCTTAGACGAACCACCTCACCTAAAAACCATTCGAGATCGTCTCCTCAGAGCCGATGAAAAAAATATGATTCGTCTAAAACTCTATCAAAAAATTTTGCAACATGAAACAGTTTTATCAGATTATAGTTTGGAAAAAATGGATCTGAGACTTTCTGGATTAGTCGTTCAAACCGACAATAAACTTCAAGTTTATAATCCGATCTATGCAGCCGTTTTTAACTTAAAATGGGTTGGTAAATCCATTAGTTTACAGCAACCTGACTTTCATAAAATTATTACTCAGCAAGAGAAAAAATTACTGTTCTTGTTGAAAAAAATGGAAGATAAAGGATTTGATGACATTCTCAGCGAAATTCTGGGTTCAATTGTCTTGAAATTAATTGAACTAATGAATGTTGATCGGATGGCGATTTATTTAGTAGATCGCGAGAAAAACGAAATTTGGATTATGAACGCAAAAACAACAGGAGGTCAATCTACAAAACTACAAATTATTGCCAACAATCAAGCCACAGGACGAGTCACAATCTTTAGAAAACCGCTCAATCCTCTCCTAGACTTTTCAGAAAATTGGTATTCTGCGATCGCTCAAGAGCAAAATCAATGGACAAGCTATAAAATCTATCATCAACTCACCGTCCCTTTATTAAATGAATCCAAAACCCTTTGTGCATTTGTACAGCTAAATAACAAGTTAAAACTGCCTAATCATTCCAATTTACCTTTGAGTGAACAAATCGATTCCCTCGGATTTACAGACACAGATAAACAACAGTTTTCTAAATATGCTCCGTCTCTACAACGCATTCTCGAAAGTTGCTACGATAGTTATAAACTAACGCAAAAAATACAAGTCTCAGAAGCCCTCTCAGAAGCCACTCGTTCCGTTTCTTACAGTAGTTTAGATGCAGAAGAAATCATTAAACGAGTCATGGATGCAGCCAAAAAACTGATGAATGCTGACCGGAGTACCCTCTGGTTATTCGATGCAGAAACCGATGAACTCTGGACAAAAATTCCCTTTGAAGATGGTTCAGTCAAAGAAATACGAATTCACATCGGACAGGGTTTTGCTGGACAAGTTGCCCAAACCGGAAAACCCCTGAATATTCCCTTTGATCTGTACAATCATCCCGACTCAGAAACCGCCAGAAAAACCGATGAAAAAACCGGATATCGCACCTGTAGTTTACTCTGTATGCCTGTTCATAGTCCCGATGGAGAATTGTTAGGAATCACTCAATTAATTAATCGCCGCAAACCCGGTGAATATCCCGAATATGACCCCAATACTTGGCCAGAAGCCCCAGAATGTTTTGAGGCAAGTTTTGATGTAAATAGTCAAAAATATATGCAAATTTTCAACTCTCAAGTGGGCGTAGCGTTGCAAAACGTTCGACAATTTGAAGAAATGAAACAACGGGCAGAAAACAGTCCTCAAAGCATCGTCAGTAAGACCCTAGCCATGCTCAATCAAGTCATGGATGGTCAGGGATTTGATGAGATTTTAGACGCAACATTACGGTCAATTACCCTGAAAACAGGTAAGTCTTTAAATGCAGACCGCACGACTATCTTTTTGTTAGATGAGGAGCAAAATGAATTCTGGTCTATTGTAGCCGAAACTGAGGAAAATCGCTCTTTAGAAATTAGGGTTCCAGCAAATAAAGGAATAGTGGGAGAAGTCGCTGCGACGAAAAAAGCAATTAATATTCCCTATGATTTTTATGATGATCCGCGTTCAGAAACCGCCAAAGAACAGGATCAAAAAAATGGATATCGCACTTACTCAATGTTAGCAATTCCGTTATTAAATGAGTTTGGGGAACTGGTAGCGGTTGTGCAAGCGATTAATAAATTAAAGCCCGATTCTCGCAAAACAGATAGTCTTTTTGATAAAATAGATTGTCAGGGTTTTACAGAAGAAGATAAACAAGAATTTGCGGAAAATGCGGCTTTAATTCGCATGATTTTAGAAAGCTTTTGTTCTTTCCATAAAACCGCTCAAGGACGACGAGTTGCAGCCGCATTAATGGCAGCAACCCGTTCAATTCAAGGGAGTAGCTTAGAAATAGATGAAATTATCAAACGGGTCATGGATGCGGCTAAAAACTTAATGAATGCAGACCGTAGTACATTATGGTTACTCGACCGTAATCAACCCGATGAATTGTGGACAAAAGTCACCTTTGATGATGGTTCAGAACGAGAAATTCGGATTAAAATTGGACAAGGTTATGCCGGAAAAGTCGCTCAAATGGGAGTTCCGTTAAATATTCCCTTTGATTTGTATGAATATCCAGACTCAGAAACCGCGAAGAAAACCGACGAAAAAACAGGATATCGGACTTGTAGTTTACTCTGTATGCCTGTTTTTAATCCGGATGGGGATTTAATTGGAGTCACCCAATTGATTAATAAAAAGAAATACAGTGATGAAATGAGTGTTTGCTTAAAATATCATGCTCCCGTCCCCGATTTATTTCAAATAAGCTTTACCACAAGTGACCAAAAATATATGCAGATTTTCAATAATCAAGTCGGTGTGATTTTACAAAATGCCGAATTATTGGCAGCCTTGAAACAACAGGAAGAAACCTTAAAATATCAGTCTGAACAATAGTGATTTTACTCCGAATAATTTACCATTCTTGCTGATTGAGTTTTTTCGGTAAATTCAACCGGGGAAATTGATAGAATGTATTCCCTTCTTCATCAAAATCCGGTAAAGCCGAAAATACTTTTGCTTGTCGTTCGAGATATTCTTGAGCCACTTCAGGACTGACTTGAGCGATCGCTGCCAGTTGAATCAGTGAAATGCGGCTATCTTGGGCTTCTAATAATTGGTAGAAGCTGTTGTCAAGTCGGCGCTTTGCTTCTTGATTTCCACCCACTTGAACAATCAGTAAACCGATTAGAACTCCTAATCCTCCAACAAAAAATAATTCGATAAAAGCCATAATTTTAGAATTAGATAAACTTTCAACTAACAGTTAACCGCTCTTAATTTTTTTATATTTTTATCACGGCTAACGGCTAATTCCTGGGAAAATTGGCATTAGCCATTAGCACTTTGATTTTGTTTGATGGGGTTTAAATTTTTGAGCTTAAGCCCCTTGAGGAACAATCAAATGTTCTGCCCCTTTAATGACTTTAGCAGACTGAATCACATCTCCTTGCTGAATATTCTCTAAAACATCTTTGCCCTGAGTCACATATCCAAACGCAGCAAAGCGACCATCTAATATATTTAATCCAGCCGGAGTCAGTTCAGGTTCAAACAAGAAAAAGAAAATCTGAGAAGAACCGCCATTCGGTAAAGGTTCAGGACGGGCTAAAGCCACAGTTCCGTAAGCCGAAAAAGGTAAAACGGGTTGATCTCGATAACGACCCATTTCTTCTAATGTGAAACCATATAGGGGTTCTGTTTCCCCTTGCACTAAAATTTCTAAGGGAATATTGCGCTCTTGACCCGTTTTAGGATCAACAAATCCCTCTTCTTTGCCCGGTGGATCACCCACTTGTAGGAAATAGGATTCTTCAGCGCGAACAAATTTTAAATCATTATAAAATCCCCGCTCAACCAAATCCACAAAATTCCCGGCTGTAATCGGTGCGCTATAGCCATCAGCAACAATGGTAATATCGCCTTTAGTGGTTTTGAACTCAACGGTAGCTCGCCCTTTGAGTTGAGGTAAATTGCTATATTCTGAGGGAATTTCGTAGGGAAACTCTTGCACCATTAACTCTTCGAGTTGACTGATTTGTTCGAGGAGTTTGGCTCGGGTTTCGAGGAGTTTTTCCCCATCTTTGAGTTCCAAAGCTTGCCGTAAAATATCCATTCCCCCTTGCAGTTCACTAATGATAGCTTCAGCTTCGGGTTGTTGATCTTCGGGAATACTTGCCAACAATTGAGATTCTTGGGTAGTCAGAACCCGCGAGGCGATCGCAATATCACCGCTAATTGGACTCCAGCGCTTACCCCGAATGCGCGTGGCAATTTCTTCTAGACTCCGTTGCATCTTCCGCACAGGTTCGTTATCAATAGGCAGGGCATAACGTAATAACGCTTTGCCATCCGTGATCGCATTCCCTGCGGGTAAAACACTCTCCCGTTTGGGTTGACTACTGTTGCCATCCCACCAAGCACCACTCAAACCGATAGAGAGTGAACACAATAGCACCAGGACAACTCCCGTTCTCAGCCAACGCTTGCAAGTCTCTATCATAGAATCAGGCCAATGCAGCATAAGTCTCCGATTGATTCACTTTCTCATATTACTACTGTAGAGACCTGTCATCTTTTTGCTGTAGGATCAACTGTCACCCTTGAGAGGCAATTAACCAGTAAATGTTAAGAACTCAACCACAACACTACAGATGAGCGCCCGTTGAGAGGTAAAATAAAATGCCGATTGTTTCTGCACCAAAAGAAACTCCATGATTTCCAGTAACGATTTTCGTCCAGGTGTCACGATAGAATTAGACGGGGGAGTTTGGCGGGTGGTAGAATTCCTCCACGTCAAACCCGGAAAAGGTTCTGCATTCGTTCGGACAACCCTAAAAAATGTGCAAACAGGTAACAAACTAGAGCGCACCTTCCGGGCTGGTGAGACAGTCCCTCAAGCCAACTTGGAAAAGAGCGTCATGCAGCATACTTACAAAGAAGGCGAGCAATTCGTCTTTATGGATATGCAGAGTTACGAAGAAGCTCGTCTAAACCCTGATCAAATTGGGAGTGGTGTTAAATACCTCAAAGAAGGCATGGAAGTCAGTGTCGTGCGCTGGGGTGAGCAAGTATTAGAAGTGGAACTGCCTAACTCCGTTGTCTTAGAGATCACTGAAACCGATCCCGGTGTTAAAGGGGATACAGCCACTGGAGGCACAAAACCTGCCATTGTAGAAACCGGAGCAACCGTAATGGTGCCACTGTTCATTTCCATCGGAGAACGTATTAAGATCGATACTCGCAACGATACATATTTGGGCCGGGAGTAGATCGGCAATCTTCTCAGCAGGTTGTCTGATCCCGACTTGAATCCCAGTTGGTTCACACTAATCAATATCAGGGGAAACAGGCTCAATTCAATCTCTAATATCCAATATCAATCGCAGGGAGACATACCAACTGTGCAACTTGATCTCAACCAGCTCCGTGAACTGTTGGCTGACATTGACAAAACGAATATCTCTGAACTCACACTCAAGAGTGCCGATTTTGAACTGACGGTTCGTAAGGAACTTCTCAACAGTGATCGCTCATTGTCACCTATGGGTTCTATGCTAACTGGTGGAGTTCGCAGTTCGGAGTTGGCATCGTCTCCTGTTGTTTCACCATCAGGAAGTTCTGTCACTGAAAAAGTCACCCCATCGGGTAGTAGTACAACTTCATCGGTTAGCTCAACTACACTTGCAACTGATTCTAAATGGGTTGAGGTGACTTCTCCAATGGTGGGAACGTTCTACCGTTCTCCTGCTCCTGATGAGCCGCCTTTTGTCGAAAAAAGCGATCGCGTCACAGTCGGACAGGTGGTTTGTATTATTGAAGCGATGAAATTAATGAATGAAATTGAATCCGAATTCTCGGGTCAGATTGTTGAAATTTTAGTCGAAAATGGTTCGCCCGTCGAATACGGTCAAGTTTTAATGCGAATTAACCCAGAATAGGCAATCATGCAATCTTGCAAAAGGCAATCATGCAAAAGGCAGTTTACAGTTTACAGTTTACAGTTACCAGTTATCAGTAGCATGGTACTGGTTACTGGTCACTGTTCACTGTCTCGGTGTCTCCTGTCTCGGTGTCTCCTGACTCCCGACTCCTGTCTCCTGACTCCTGTCTCCTCACTCCTCTTGAAATTCCGCCTCAAAATTTTTGCGGGTTGCAGGTTGTGGCACTTCTAAACCCTCTCCTCCCAGGATTTCCAAAGGTTTACCGCCAACAGAAATCCACACCTTAGCATCGGGATTGAGACTGCTTGCAGTATAAATCACTTGTCCTAAACGTCCAATCATCGAAGCACTCCCTCCGCCAGTGGTGAACTCCGGCGAAAGATCTACATAGACCTCACTAGGATTCGCCTGAACGCTTAGAAGTTGGGTTTGGGGTGGAATCTCACTAAAACGGTTTTCGTCCGTTGGTTGAGCCAATAAACGCTTGAACGCAGCTTCTAAAACCACCCCCGGATCGTCTTGTTTTACCTCAACGGTAACAGGCGTAGGCACCCAGGCAATTTGACCATTTTGATCTTGAACTCGGTAAATTTCAACCGTTTTTTCTATTGTTTCAGTTTGCTCGGTTGATGGTGGGGGTAACGGTGAAGGTTCTGAAGTTTCACTCGGAGAAGGGATGGGTAAAATATCCGGTTCTTGACTTTGACGGGAACTCAGCGTCCACCAGGTTATTCCTCCCCCGACTGCGATCAATAATGCGGCGATCGCAGCAACAACACCAACAGGTTTAACACGAACGGACTGTGGATCTTTCATCACTATTTTTAGGATTCAAATTTGCCGAATTATTGGGCAACTTTAGTAGAAAGATCTACAGTCTGTTACCCTCTCAATTCGGACATTTTTTCCGTTGCTCTTGCTTTGAGTACCAATTTAAGATTGACTCGGTGTTAAAAGAATAAGCTGTCGCGATCGCAGTGAACGAACCCCTTCTAAATCGAGTTGGACTTGAGATAATATCTCTTTGACGGTTTGTTTAGTTTCAGAGGGTTCCGTCACCTCACAAGCTTGCATAAACTCAAACTCCTCAGCCGACAATTTTACCAGTTGGTAGTCATAATCAAATAAAGTTTGATTCGGCCAGCCATTAAGACAGGGACTCAATTGAGGAATTGCGGCGAGTAAAATCTGATCATTTGACCAGTTAGAACGAGCTAGGGGAGGACGAGCGAGGAAGAATTCATAATGAGTAATTTGCGGATCAAGCAATTCAATTAAACGGTAACGTTCGCGATCGCTAAGTCCTTTGACTCGTTCCATTAATTCGGGCGATTTTCCGAATAAACGTTCAATCTGCCAATAACCGCGATTAGAAAATCCGACAAATTCTAACCCCGAAGCATCAATTAATTCAAACAACGTCTCAATATTGTAGTCAATTTCTTGGGGATGAACGTACATATCGGCAAAACATTCATCCCGTTGATTTTCTAACGCCCAACGTTGAGCTTCATACTGAACTAAACGGTTATCTTGGGGGAGAGCTTCAAAAATCTCACGACCGATTTTAACCCCTTCTGGGTAGTTGTTCCGACGTTCACCTTGGATCAGGGCGATCGCTTGCTGCATCAGACGAATTTCCCAGCGTCCCAACTCAGCATAGACAAAAATGTGCATTAAGCCACCGGGAGCCAACTTCAAGGCGAGGGTTTGGAGTCCACGCACCGGATCGCTTAAATGATGCAACACTCCCACACAGTTAATTAAATCAAATTGACCCGTGAGTTGACCAACATCATATAAACTGAGACAGCGAAACTCAGGAACCGGAGTTCCCGGCGTAGAGATACCGGAGCGTTGAGTTCGTTCCTTAGCGACTCGGATCGCCCCTTCACTGAGATCGATCCCAATGACAGAAGCTTGGGGGTTAAGCTGAATCAAATATTCTGTACTCGAACCCGTCCCACAGCCTGCATCTAGAATGCGAATCTTTTCTTTGGGGGGAGTGCGACCCGTACAAAAATTATAAGCCGCTTGCCAACACCAACGCCAGTTATATCCCGGTGGGGGTTCATCGAGTAAGGGATCAGGTGGGAAAGGGTAAGTATCGTAAAGTCGTTGAACCGCAGTGCTAATCTCTTCCATAATTTACCCTCGTTGTGGCTGTCTGCTGAGATTGATCTCTTGACCTCCGACCGCACGCCAACACATTCGTTTTTGGCGCGGGATTCCCAAACATCACTATTTGGGTTTCTGCTTCTTTCCCTTCAAAGAAGAGTTTTTCGCTCCTGGCTTAACAGATTTACTCTGTTCGGCTCTTACGGTCGCTCCACAGACTAAAACGGCGAGTCCCGCCGCCAAAATGTTAATTGAAGCGTTGTGATCACGGTCGTGGTGAGAGTTACACTTAGGACAATCCCATTCTCGGATCTTCAACGGCAACTTTTCTACAACGTATCCACAATTCGAGCATCGCTTTGAACTGGGAAACCAACGGTCTATCTTGATTAATTCTCTTCCGTACCACTCGGCTTTGTAAGTGAGTTGTCGGATGAGTTCTCCCCAGTTCGCATCGCTGATTGCTCTGGCTAACTTGTGATTCTTGACCATGTTCTTTACCGCTAAATCCTCAACGACTATCGTTTGATTTTCACTTGGGAGTTGAGTTGTTAGCTTGTGGGTATGGTCACGACGAGCATCGGCAATTTTTGCACTTATTCGAGCTACTTTAACTCTGACTTTCTCTCTATTCAGAGAGCCTTGGATTTTCCGGCTTAAAGACTTTTGAGCGAGTCGGAGTTTTTTGTAAAGCCTATCAAAATGCTTGGGGTTAGAAACCTTGACTCCATCGGACGTAGTGAACAGACTGGTGATTCCAAGATCTATTCCCACTTTTTTATCGACTGGTTTCAGTTTATGGTCTGTTGGGTCGTTTATCCTTAGAGACACAAACCATCTCCCACTCGGCTCTAGTTTAACCGTGATAGTAGAAGGACTGCATCCCTTTGGTAGTTGACGACTCCATCGAATCGGCAAAGGTTCAAAGCACTTGGCAATGTAGACTTTGCCATTTCTCCACTTAAATGCAGCTTTACTAAATTCGGCACTTCCACCTAAGCGTTTTTTCTTAAAGTTCGGGTATTTAGCCCGACCCGCAAAGAAATTAGTAAACGCAGTTTGTAAGTGCCTTAAACTCTGCTGAAGTGGAACACTGCTGACCTCGTTTAAAAAATCTAATTCTTCCTCTTTTTTCCACTCGGTTAGCATTGATGAGGTTTGAGAATACCCTACTCGTTCAAAACGTTCATACCACGCCTCGGTTCGCGCGGAGAGTGCTTTGTTGTACACCAGGCGGACGCATCCCAATGTTCTCCTCAATAGGTTTTCCTGTTCTGGAGTTGGGTAGAACCTAAATTTGAGATCTTTCTCAGTCATACCTTACAGATTACCACAAAACCTGTAAGTTGTTTGCTTGGTCGCGATTCATCCCCGAAGCCAATTGCCTTATGGCGTGGGTCTTCTCGCTTGATTAAGATCAAATGGGTTGACAACAGAGAACTGTAGCAGCAAGATTGCTGTTTTCCAAAGTTTAAGGGATGTTGAGCATCTTGGCTCTGTTGGCTGTCTCCGTCCTTTAGATCCCCTCTGTCTGCAACCGTTGTAATAAAACTTATTCTTTTTTCTCAGATAACTCCTCCTAAATCTATACAATAAGTTTCGATACGCTTTTAAAAAAATACTGAGTAATCAACCCAAAACATTTTAATCTGAAAGAACGATTTGGCTAAGAACTCCAATCCTAACTGGGGAAGGTTAGCAAATATCATTGCTTACCTGACCCGTTTGTGGTTTGAGAGCCATCAGGTTAAAAGCTGTCATTGATTCTATTGTAGGGAGCAGATTAGATTCAGATGAGTGTTAAAGCAAGTGGTGGAAGCTCTGTTGCACGTCCGCAACTCTATCAAACTCTACCGATAGCAACGATTTCTCAAGCCGAGCAACAAGATCGCTTCTTGGCAAAAGGTGAACTGAGCGAACTGGCAACCTTCTTTAGCTCAGGGGCGCAACGTCTTGAAATTGCTCAGGTTCTGACTCAAAACTCAGAACTGATCGTGTCCCGTGCAGCGAACCGGATTTTTACTGGGGGTTCTCCTCTAGCATTCCTGGAAAAGCCTGAAGAACCTGAAATGGCAATGGCTGGCGCTGGTTCAGGGGATACGAGCGTTGCCCAAGGGATGAAGTTAGGAACGATCTCATACGTTGACAATAAAGGCAGTGGCGGCGGAATTTTCTCGGGCTTAAGGTCATTGTTTGCCGATGCGGGTAGTGGCCCTGCTGTGTTTATTCCATCGGGGTTCCAGCCGATTAACGTCTCTCGTTACGGCCCAGGTAACATGGCTAAATCCCTGCGAGATTTAAGCTGGTTCCTGCGTTATTTGACTTATTCGATCGTCGCAGGTGATCCGAATATCATCGCGGTGAACGTGCGGGGACTGCGAGAAATCATCGAAAACGCCTGTTCAAGTGCAGCGACGCTTGTGGCATTGCAGGAAATGCGACGAGCCTCACTCGGCTACTTCAAGCAAAGTGCAGAAGCTCAAGAAATTGTCACGAAATATTTTGAAGTGCTGATTTCTGAGTTTCAAGGGGCGACTCCTTCTAACAAGGTGCGTCAGCGTCCAAGTAGCGACCAACAAGGCCTAGAATTACCGCAAATTTACTTTAACGCCGCCGAACGCCGTCAAAAGTTTGTGATGAAGCCCGGTTTGTCTACGTCCGAAAGACAAGACATCATCAAAGCCGCTTATCGCCAGGTGTTTGAGCGGGATATTACCCGTGCTTATAGTCAAAGTATTTCGGATTTAGAATCCAAAGTCAAGAATGGCGAAATCTCCATGAAGGAGTTTATTCGTCGCTTGGGTAAATCTCCCCTCTATCGCAAACAGTTCTATGAACCGTTTGTTAATAGTCGGGTGGTGGAACTGGCGGCGCGTCACTTCTTAGGCCGGGGTTTATCCTCTCCTGAAGAATTTAGCAAATACTTCTCGATCATTTCCTCGGGCGGTTTATCTAAACTCGTCGATGCGATGGTAGACTCTCAGGAGTATTCCGACTACTTCGGCGAAGAAACCGTTCCTTACCTGCGAGGATTGGGTCAAGAAGCTCAAGAATGTCGCAACTGGGGGCCGCAAATTGATCTGTTTAACTACAGCGCTCCCTTCCGCAAGGTGCCTCAGTTTGTCACCCTGTTTGCGGACTACAACCAACCCTTACCCGATCAACACGTTTACGGTCAAGGAAACGACCCGCTAGAGATTCAGTTTGGGGCGATTTTCCCCAAAGAGACTCGCAACCCGAAAAACCGTCCTGCACCCTTTACCAAGGATACCCGCCGAATTCTCATTCGTAATGGGGCGGGAATTGATAACCAACTCAGCAACCCCACCGCCCGTCCGAACGATCCGGGTTCTTTAGGGCCGAAGGTGTTCAAGCTCGATCAGCTTCCTGGGGGTTATATCAGCAGTCGCTTTAAGCGTTCTGGAGGAAGTAACGGTAAGAGCGTTAAGTTCTCCGAAAGCTCAACCCAAGCGGTGATTAAAGCGGCTTATTTGCAGGTGTTTGGCCGGGAAGTTTACGAAGGTCAACGCCTCAAAGTTGCTGAAATTAAGCTGGAAAACGGCGACATCCCGGTACGCGAATTTATCAGAATGTTGGCGAAATCTGATACTTTCCGTAAGATGTACTGGACATCGCTCTATATTTGTAAAGCGATTGAGTATATTCATCGCCGTCTGTTAGGACGACCGACCTATGGGCGTGCTGAAATCAATTCTTACTTTGATATTTGCGCCAAGAAGGGTTTTTATGCTTTGGTCGATGCCATTATCGACTCGAAAGAATATAACGATTCCTTCGGGGAAGATACGGTTCCCTACGAGCGCTATTTGACCCCTGGCGGTGTTTCGCTGCGAACCATGCGGGCAGGCTCTTTACCCGAGAAAATGCCGCAGATTATCGTTCAGCAAGCGGTTGCTCCGCGCTTTGTAGAACTGGGTACACCTGACTTGATGAAGGGTGAACTGGAACTGCAAAATCGTGTGGCTCAAGGGGTGAGTCAGCGTCGCCAACAAACGAAGATGTTCAAGCTGACGAATACCGCAGATAAAGTTGCATTACAGACTTTAATTCAAGCGGCTTATCGTCAGATTTTTGAACGGGATGTTGATCCCTATGTGGTCAAGAATGAGTTTACCGCTTTAGAAAGTAAGCTCGGAAACCGAGAAATTGCGGTGAAAGAGTTTATTGAAGCGTTGGGTGGAACTTCTCTGTATATCCGCGAGTTCTACACGCCTTATCCGAATACTAAAGTGATTGAGTTAGGAACGAAGCACTTCTTAGGGCGGGCGCCTCAAAATCAAGCCGAAATTCGCAAGTATAACCAAATCTTAGCGTCTCAAGGCTTGAAAGCGTTTATTGGGGCGATGGTGAATAGTCTGGAATATTCTCAGGTGTTTGGAGAGGATACAGTACCTTACCGTCGTTTCCCGACGTTACCTGCGGCGAATTTCCCCAATACTGAACGCTTGTACAATCAGTTGACCAAGCAAAATGGTGACATTGTGATTCCCAGTTTTGAGCCTGTGGTTTCTACTGATCGCAGTTAATCAAATATTGGGTTGACTTAACCGCTAAATTTTAGCGTTAGATGATTTTCCCCTATTCAACTGAATGGGGGATTTTATTAGACTGTTAAAAAGTCTTCAAGTTTCCGTTCTCAGAGTCAAGCTACCCAAAACAAGTTGAGCCAAATCATCAGCTTTTTTCGATTGTTCTGCTGCTAGAGTTCGTAGGGTAAACTCTTGTTCAACAGCATCTCCTATTTGGTTTTGAAGTTCCTGTGGTGGAACGATAATTTGTAGTTCTAGTAGCCTAGATGGACTAATCCTTTGACGACCTGTTGCACCCGTAACATTTGCTGTTGCTTGGCGGGTAAAGTGATCAGATCGCAAAGCTCGAAAGAGATAGTATAGATTAATATCTGATTCTAGTTTTTTCCTTAAGACAATAAACTCAGTCGATGCGACTGCATTCGTTACATCTTGAGTGACTAATGCAATTTTTTTATTGGCTAAACTAGGCATAATTTTTGCAAACAAAATGTCATTTTTTTGAAAACGGTGTTTTGTGCTTCCTATATTGCTTCCTTGACTTATTTTAAGTTTCAAGATGTATCCATAAATATCATCCACTTCTCTTAAATCTATGTATTCAAAAGTTTGACCTGCATAACGACTAGAACGTGGATTTACACTTTTTGATACTACTTCTACAAAACTCCCTAATGATTGCTGTTCAAAATCGCCAATTTGTTCGTGTAAGTATTGTGTATATGCTGCACCCACATCAACAGTATCAATACGACTTGCTGACTGTTCAGTGATTGTTAAAATTAAAGGATCTGTCTCAATTAACTGGATACTCATTGTAAATCTTGTTTGACATTATGATAGGCTGTTGTAATGATAGGTAAATCGTTTAAATCAATCTCTCTATAATACTTTGATGTAATATCATAGCCAACTCGTTCTGCTTGTGCTAAAAAGCGTTTTTTATGGTCTTTCGGAGTTTTCTTGAGATACAAAATACAAGTTCTCGCGTTAGAACCTCCAAAGGGTTTAAATGCTCCTACAGGTAAACTAATGCAAGCATGAATATGAGTATTCGCCTTCACAAAGTTGCGAATTTCGATTTCTGAAACTCCACTAGCAACACCATGAGGTAAAATGACAAGCAATCGACCCGTTTCAGGTTTTAATAGTCGAATAGCTCTTTCTAAGATCAGATAATCTGATCCTTGAGCAGCTTTACCTCGTCCTAGAGCATATCTGTTGAGAGAAGCTTCATCTTCATAGGGTATATTGAACGGAGGATTAATCAGAATTACATCAAACTTTACAGTATTGTTCTGCTCAATTTGTGATAAATCTGTTCTTCGTCCATCTGTATTCTCAAAAACATCTTCCCGGATTGAATCTCCAGTATAAATGTGTTCATAACCATCTCCATGCAAAATCATATTGATTCTGCATAAAGTCGCTAGACGTGGATTAATTTCAATTCCCCATAAATTATTCGTGACAAGTTCACTAACTAACTGTTCTTTTTCATCTTGTTCACAATCAAGAGAGCGAATTTTTTTGCGAACGTCTATAAATGTTCTAATTAAAAAGCCACCGCTTCCACAGGATAGATCGAGAACTTTTTCACCAATTTGAATATCCGCTATTTCGACCATAAATTCAACCAATTGTCTGGGTGTCAGATATTGACCTAAATCTCCCCGAAGTGTTCCTGTCAGAAACGCCTCATAAACTGAACCTACGACATCACCTCCCGCCCCCGCTAAACCCAGTGGGGTTTTGAAGCCATAAAGCCCAAATGGTTCTAATTCACTGACAATTTTTTTTACGGTTTCGTTATTTCTAATTTGAATTTGAGTCCCAGTCGAAAAAACGTTAAAAGTTTGCTTGGCATCTGCAAACATCTGCTGCAAAGCAGCCAGTGGTCCACTACCCAAGAGCCATTGAGAAGTAAAGCGATTTGTTGCCAGACCTTCGGCAGCCCGTTTCTCCTCATTAAATTTACAGGTAAGAATTTTAGTGAGTTCATCGAATGCAGATTCAGCAATCAGTCCTTCTTTTGCTAGTTCTTTCCGACATTCTCTAAACGCCGTTTCTAAGTCACCTTTATTTTCAATTGTTACTAAAAGTCGTTCAGCAGCTTGTCGCTTTTCTAACGAAATTGAACTGTTAGAAACTGTAAGCACTAAGCTTTCAAGTTCTTGGGGTTCAGGAACAGCTTCTAAATTACCAATATCATCTTTATCTAGGTAGTAAACTTCCCAATCTCGCCCATTTGTCAAAATAGCAAGTGGTGTAGGGGGTTCGAGAAGTTGAGCGTAGGAAAGTACCTGATTAACATCTTCTTCTTTGAGACGATGTTGAATTCGTTTGGTTTCAACGACAAGACCTGGACACTCATTAACATAAACAACAAGATCAGCTTGTTTCTTGAATCGATGTCCTGATTTTCCAGTTATTGAGACTTTTCTCCTGATTTTATTTCTGTCATAACCCAGCCTCAATAAAAAAGGAATAACAATATTCTCGGCGCAGTCGTCTTCTGAGTTTAACGAGGGTGCATTGCGAAATATATCATCAAGAATAGCTCGTTTGTTAAGTGTCACAGTTTACTTTAAATGTTTCCAAGACAGAATATACTATTCTATCAAAAGATAGGTCCCTTCTTTCCCATCAACATTAAAATATGCTAACATCAAAAAATAAGGTGTGAGGAGTCGTTACACAATCTCCTGTGAAGTTAACAGATAAGTATCTGTTTTTCAACCCAAAGTTAAATTTTGATGTTTGTGACAGAGGTGAGTTTCTATGGCAAAATCTCAATTCCCTTTTGCTAACCGATTACTTCCCTGGTCTATTGTGATTGGTGTTCTATTGCTTTACTGGTTGGGAGTCAACCTCATGATTTGACATACTCCCCATTTCTAAAGAAAGGGGATTCTCCAAGCCTCACGGCTTTGGATTACTGATTCATTGACAACCCTTACAGCCAACTGGTTTCCCAATCAACTCCAGAGGGGTGAGTCTCCCCAGTCGTTCATCTCATTTCAGAGATAGTTTCGGTATGCCCTACCGTACTTGAGAAAAAAATGCTTGATTCTCTGTACTTGGTGCTTTAAGGTTTTATATG
>NZ_LATL02000123.1 GCF_000972705.2 Limnoraphis robusta CS-951
AACTTAATGTAACAGTTAAAGTAGAACTTGATATTAACAAGTTAGATATACTCCAAGAATTTGAAGATTTTACACAAAAAGTTCTCTCAATTAACAGTCAGAATCCTTCTTTTACTGCAAATGCTAAGTTCTATAGAGTAGGAGTGACTAACGCTGCTGACCGAGGTTTAGATATGTGGGCGAATTATGGGCCAGCCATACAAATCAAACATCTTTCACTAAATGAGAGTCTTGCTGAAGGTATCGTTTCCCATATTACAGCAGATCGGATAGTAATTGTTTGCAGAGATTCTGAAGAAAAAACTATTATTTCATTGCTTAATCAAATTGGATGGAAATCTAGAATACAGTCGATTATTACTCAATCTCATTTAGAAGCTTGGTATGAGAAAGCACTACGCGGTAGTTTTCGACATATTTTAGGAGCGAAACTCATTCAAGTTCTGATTGAAGAAATTAAATATGAGTTTCCTTCTAGTGAGAGTAATGATTTAGTCAGTTTTATGGAAAATCGGGGATATACTTTATTAAGTGATCCATTTTGGTCAGCTTAAACTGTTCATCGTAGTAGTTTTCTGATTTATAAGAAAAAACGTAGCAACAGTAGAACGGGCAATGCCCATCCTACAACGAATCTACTGCTGTTCTGTTGATAAAGTTTCACCAATGCGGGGTTCTGTTCCTTTTAATAATCGTTCAATATTGCTACGATGACGCAAAATCACATAAATTCCCCCAACAATCGCAAAAATTTGATAGGGTAAAGGTTGATTTGTAATCACCATTAAACTGGCAATTCCCACCGCTCCGGCAATAGAACTTAGAGAAACAATGCGAGAAATCGCTAGAAATAGGGCAAAAATCCCCAGAGTTGCTAAACCCAATTGCCAATTTAAAGCGAGTAAAATCCCTAAACTGGTTGCCACCGCTTTTCCGCCTTGAAAGCCAATCCAAACGGGTTTAGTATGACCTAAAAGAGCCATTAAACCTGCTGCTGTTGCTATCCAATATAAGAACAGATTAACATCTTGAATATTCGCAGAAGCAGCAATTTGAGGGGTAATTTCTAAAGCATAAACAAAGAAAACCAATGCGATCGCCAAAACCCCTTTGAGGACATCAACCAACAACACAAACGACGCCGGAGACTTGCCACAACTTCTTAAAACATTCGTCGCACCGGTTGAACCCGAACCCACAGATCGCAAATCAATTCCATAGAATGTTCTAGCCACTAGATAGCCAGTGGGAATAGAACCTAACAAATAACCCGCCACTAACAACCCAAAATTTAATCCAATCCACTCAAGCATCTTTCTCTACCCAATGCGCCATACTCATTTTTCAACAATAATGCAAAATCAGCCGTGTTAACGGTTAAAGTTCACGGTAAAGGGGTTGCTGTTGTTGAGATTGAGGTTCGGGTGCAAAGGCTAACCAGAGGGGATATTGCAGCAACGACAGACTAATTTTTTCTTCGCTATCATCCACCACAATAAACGGCAATTTTCCATCTTGAACGAGTCGATCTGCTTTAATCGCCACAATATTAGCATCTTCAAACAAAGCAATACCCCGCTCCGGGCTAAAATCTCTGCGATCAAGGCCTAGACAGTCCTGTAAGCCACGCCGCCACTCGCCCAGACGTTCGGGGCTATTTGCTAAAATTAAAGTGCGTAGACGGCGATCATAGAGGGTTCTGAGAACAGAAGTAATCGCCGAGGCGATCAAAATATTTTGTAACCGACTTCCCATCGTGCGTAATGCACCCCGCCCCCCTTGGTTAAAGAACCAAGTCGAAACTCGTTTAGCGTGGATGGGTTCAAACGTGCGTCGCAACTGCCAGGGCGGGCCATAATAGTCTGGCATGGTGCGATATTGATCAAGAATGCGGCGAATTTGTTGGGATTGTTCCTGAAATCCTTGTTCAGCAAACTGAGGCGTTAAACTCGGCTCGGGTTCGATCTCTCGTTTCGGAAGGGGGCGATCGCTTTCAATGGGTGGTTCTGGATATTGGGGGATCAGTTCCAACTGTTCGGCGGTACTGACTAAATCCTGCAAACTTCCGACGAGATAATCTTTGAACCCCTGAACCCGAATAGCTAAATCCTGAGAAACTCCTGCAAAACTGGTTCGCATTTCATTCTGAATGCGTTCTCGACGGCGTTCAAGCTTTTCGACTTCAATTTGTAGAGTTTGGCGGCGTTGTTCAAGTTGGCTTAAGGTTTCAGAGACTAAATTCCCCATTGTCTCTGTCAAAGCCATCTGTTCATGCTGCATTTTGGCTTTAGCAGCTTGTAAATCAGCGATTTCCTTTCTGAGTTGCTGAATTTGGTCTTTTAAAATCGTCGCGGTTTGGAAGTCTGTCGCAGCTTGCGTAGACGCGAACAATTCCTCCGATACAGGGTTTTCATCCGGTTCGGATAGTTCTTTTGAGCGATCGTTTTGCTCTTGATTTTGAGGTTCGTCTAAATTCATGGAATCAACAGAGGTTCAATTCGGGTCAGACGAGTTCGACAACATACACTGAAACTGAAGCCAGGGATGCCCAAACGCGATTTGATAGAGGGGGGTTGTCTTTATATTATGCTCAACAACTGTCGAACTGATAAAAAGTTTCCCATCAGAGTTAATTTTAACAACAGGATGGGATTTACAGTTATCAGTTGTAGGAGTAATTGATCAATTACCCCTACCAGTCACTCCTAACTTCTAAGTCCTACGCCTGGGGATTTGATATTACCACACTTAGTTTCTAAACAGCCTTTTAGGGTTTTGGGATCAAAAATAATCGGCAGAAAGTGAATGCTGTTCACTTCTTTGAAGTAAAACAAGATCGGTACACCGGGCCAGAAAATTTCCCAGTTGATCCAATCTGCGTAGGGAAAATGTCGAAGTAATTTACCCGAACGGGAGACATCGAGCGCTGTTTCGGTAAACTGGAGACGAATGGTTGTCGTCTGTACCAGTAGAAACAGTCCCAGTAAGGCAATAATCAATCCTAGTGCTTTCTGAACGAAAATTAACGGAATTCCCGTCAACAGCAGTACAGCCGGGATGATAAAATTGGGCCTTAGTTCAACACTTGAGGGAATGGTTGTCGTTGATGGAGTTGTGGTCATCGTTCATGCTCCAATGCGTCAGGTGTGCGTGATGTAAACAAATGTTACCAAAATAGGGGTAAGGCGAAACTCCGTAAAAAGGAAGGGATTTACAGTTGGTTCCCTGTAACCTGTTCCCTAACTACAGTACGGAATTTCCGACTCCCTGAAACATCAACCAAGACAGGAAGAAGTCAAGGATAAAGATCGAAAGTAAAGCCGTCACAACCGCCGTTGTTGTTGATTGTCCAACACCTTTGGCGCCGCCTGTCGTTGTCAGTCCCCAATTCGTTCCAATCACTGCAATCACTCCCCCAAACACCACCGCTTTGATTTCACCACTGATTAAATCCCAAAGGGTGAGAAAATTCTGCACAGAGTCTAGAAACAAATTTGGAGGAATGTTATATAAGTTACTAGAAATTAGTAAGCCACCTGCTAAACCTGTAATTAGACAAATTATATTGAGTAAAGGTAACATCAAACAACAAGCAATCACACGGGGGATCACTAAATAATCAACGGGATCAGTTTTTAATACATAAAGCGCATCAATTTGTTCCGTAACTTGCATCGTTCCAATCTCTGCCGCAAATGCAGAACCCACTCGTCCGGTGACAATGACAGCAGTTAAAACTGGACTCAATTCTCGTGCTAGAGAAAGAGCAAGAACACCCCCCACTAAATTTCCTGCACCCAATGTGATAAACTCACGGGAAACTTGAATAGTAAACACCATTCCGACAAAACCTGCTGTGATTAAGGCAATTAGCAAGGACTCCGGCCCGACAGTTGCCATTTGTTCTAAAGTGTTACGACGATGAATTTTACCCTGAAATAAATGAACAATTACCTGTCCGCCCAAAAATAAAGCAGCAATGAAGCGGCGCGTCCAAAGTCCGAGGCTGGAATTAATTTGCATCTGGCTTAAATGAATCCTAACGGTAAAATGACAAAGAAACATAACAACTATCTACAAATCTTAACCAAGATTTTTGAACATTAATTTAAGTTTTCTGACAGAGTGGAACGAAACGAGAAATTACCTTTATCTTAGAAGTTATATCGTCTAGATTAACTTGCCTCTGTTTTGGCGGTAAGCGAATTCAATTCTCAATTCCTCTAACTATGGGTATATTTCCTGATTTTCTGCGTTCTGTATTACTGACGATGACACTCAGCTTTTTTACTCCCATTCTGGTGATCAGTTTAGGATTAACTAGCTCGGCAATTATCGGTTGTCTTCCCTATCTCGAAACTATCGGTCAATTTTCCTGTAGGCAAATTTTACAATTTCTGGCAACCTTTGGCAGTGGACACCCCTTACAAGGGAGTATGATCATTGCTATAACCTGTAGTCTCGTTGGCGCTTTATTTGATACCTATGCCTCCTATCAAAGTCCTAGAAGTCAGTAAAATGACTCAATCAAACTGTTCTCATTACACTTAGCCTCCATCGGGAGGCTTTCGCTTAATCCTACAGAAAAGACAAGCAAATTGTTCACCTCTCACCTCTGTTTAAATTGAAATTTCATCAAGTTCAAGCTGTGAACGTCAAAAAGATCTCGTCGTTTTGAGGAAACAATCATGTTAAACTAGAGCCACACAATAGGATTCCCAAGAACAATCGAGTTAAATAAAATCAATGGCGGATATTGTTGATATTGCAGTTGGTGCAGGCTCATTTACTACGCTGGTACAAGCGGTTCAAGCCGCAGGTTTAGTGGAAACCCTCAAAAGTCCAGGCCCTTTTACCGTTTTTGCTCCCAATGATGATGCGTTTGCGAAACTTCCTCCCGGAACCATACAAACTTTAGTTCAAAACATCCCCCAACTGACTCGGATTTTAACTTATCACGTTGTTTCCGGTAAGCTAATGAAAGCGGATTTAGAACAACTTCAAACCCTCACTTCTATTGAAGGTTCTCCTCTTCCCCTGATATTTACTGAAGGATTTGAAGTCAAAAATGCCACCGTCGTCGCTGCTGATATTGAAGCCGATAACGGTGTAATTCATGTAATTGATACGGTACTTTTAATGGGTTAAAGTTTTAATAAATTTAGGGGTTCTATCAAGTCCAGTTCAATGCTCATCATCAAAAACTGGCTTTTTGTAGCTTTTTGTAGGTTGGGTTGAAGAAACTCAACAGCTTGATTATTGTTGAGTTGCGACTCAGGCTTAACCCAACCTACAAGTTGATACAATTCTTTCAATAACAGTCTCTATCACAGAAAATGATGCCATGATTCAATCAAAACCCCAATTCCTCAGCTTTGATGAATTCATCGCTTGGTATCCCGAGAATTCAGAACACCGCTACGAACTGCACAACGGGGTTATTATTGAGATGCCGAAACCCAGAGGTAAACATTCGGAAATTGCTGGATTTCTCAGTTTGGAATTAGGTCTTCAGTGTCGTAACCGCCAATTGCCTTACTTAATTCCTAAAGAATGCGTTGTTAAACCCTTGCGTGAGGAGTCTGGATACGAACCAGACGTTATTATCCTCGATCGCCTTTCTGTTGTCAACGAACCCCGTTGGGAGACTGGATCTATCATTACAATGGGTTCATCAATTCGTTTAATTGTTGAGGTTGTCAGTAGCAATTGGCGGGATGACTACGCTTTAAAAGCAAGTGATTATGAAGAAATGGGAATTGCAGAATATTGGATTGTAGACTATCTCGGTTTGGGAGGTAAGCGGTTTATTGGTAATCCCAAACAACCGACAATTTCTGTTTATAATTTGGTTGAGGGCGAATACCAAGTTAATCAATTTAGAGAGAATGATTTAATTGAATCGGTAGTTTTTCCCGAACTTAATCTAACAGCAGAACAAATTTTTAAAGGGATTCGTTGAAGTGGCGAAAGAAAAAGAATCCCCCTAAATCCCCCTTGAAAGAATCCCCCTAAATCCCCCAATAATGGGGGACTTTGAGAAATGGGGGACTTTAACATTCCGGTTCCCCCCAGAATTGGTAGGGGGGATTCACTCTCTATCCCCTCTAAACGCAAAATATGTAACCTTCCTGAAAGTTCACCCGCTACAATTGTCCTCCCATCCGGTGCAACAGTACAGCAGAATAAATCACTCTCGCCAGTAAAACTGACAATTTCTTCCCCGGTTTGGAGATTCCAAACTTTCAGCGTATTGTCATCTGAAGCGGAAATCACCCAACCCTTTGACATGGCTTTTATGATATACTCATCATTATTAACTTATAAGGTAAAAAATATGGATCTACGACCTGGCCAACATCTAAATCTAAGGTATAAAAATCGCCAGTTTGAAGCTATCATTATTAATCCTCACGCTTTTGGCAAGAATAAACCCAGTATAGGTTTGAATTTCGGAATGTCAGAAAAGTACGCTGGCATTACTTATGATAAATTAGCAAAGTGGACACGTCAGACCCGAGATAAAAACCCTGATGACTTTAACACTATTGATATAGTTCACTATTTTGAATTGCCCTCGAATAAGAAGCGATTTGCAGTTTATCACTTGCCATTTGATGAAGACTATAACAAACGAGGTTATGGTAATCTTACAAACTCCTATCATAAAGTCATAGAGGTATCCGAGTTCTTTGATTTTACTCTTGAACTTCTTACAGAAAGGGGTTTACCTCGAGGAACTCAAGAGAAGATTAAAGATTTTGTTAAATGGTTTGCCACCGAAGGTTTTTATGCTCAGGCATACACTGTTATTCAAGGAGTTTACACAAAAGCTGATAGTGAGGCACTACATCAATGGTTAGAGGCACGTTTGAGGAATAAGCATGAAAGGTTGCCTTATGCTCGGTTTATTGCCGAGCTTCGAGAGTCACCTGCCTACTGGACTGACTATACTTACATAAAACTATTCGGTAAACTTGCTTCTGAAATGCGTTTAGAGTGGCAAACAATAGATGGCACTCCACGCATTGCTCGTAATCATATTCCTGAAGCTTTAGGGCTTGAAGCTGTCGGTTATGTTGAGCGTATGACAACTGAGCTTTATACAGGTGATTTGCAAGAAGCACATGATATTTCTATCAACGCTGCCAAACGCAAATTCAAGTTGCCTGAGCCAGAAGATGTAAATGTTGAGAGGTTGTTTGAATCAAAAACTAGAAAA
Source organism: Limnoraphis robusta CS-951 (assembly GCF_000972705.2). Next base: position 7,223 of record NZ_LATL02000123.1, read on the forward strand.
CTTAACCCCCAACAAATCCAACAAATTACAAATGATTATGCAAGAGGCATATCTGCAAGAGAACTTGCCGAGCGTTTTGAGGTAACAGTACCAGCAATTAATTATCACTGTAAAAATATGAAGCGAACAATCTAACATTAATACTAAGCCCTGCTGCGTGTAGGGTGGGTGACAACCGATCAATTAACGTTAAAATTCTTAAGTTTTTTCCGTCACCCACCCTACTGTATTTAACAGCCAAATCCATTTTTTTAATGATTCACTTCCACTTCTGCTTCGGCTGAGGTATGTCCTAACCCATTCCTATTTACTCCCCATAATAGTATAAAAACTAAAAAACCCGGTTTCTGTGAGAAACCGGGTTTTTTGAATCAAACCGGGTTTAAACACTCTAACGATAATTTTGAGTTTGGATATTTCTCAAACGCGCTTCAGGACGTTTAAACCGATCTAATTGCATCTCAAAAAAGTCGCGATTTGCTTGTAAATGTCGAGGATTCGGATCATCTAAAGGATACAATAACGCCGTCCGTAACGCTTGAATTACCGCAGAGGTTACGCAATACATTGAACGTTGGAAACTATTGGCAAGCTGAATCAACATATCATCTTCACCCCGACAATGTTTTTGGTAATATTCCACCAAATAAGGCGGTAAGAAATGAAACATATCTTGCATTAACAAAGTCGGCGGAATTCCCGCAGTTCCCACCGGGAAAATATCAGCGTATAAAATGCCATAATGGAAGTCTTTTTGATCTTGGGGAACTTCTTGGGCTTGGGCGTTGTAAGACTTCGTTCCTCGGAAGGGTGCAGTCCGATAAAATACCGCTTCAACATAGGGAAGTGCAGCCTCATATAACCACATAAATCCCTTCGACTTGGGAATAATTTCGTAACATTCCCCATCGATATAAACATGATGATAAATGGGGCGTCCTGCGATGGCAAAAATTCCATTGACCAAGAAGTTCATCGCTTCGGGAACTGTGGTAATTTTTCCCTCATCATACAAATCGCTCATTTCAAAGAAAACAGGCGCCATTACTTCCCAGAATAGCCCCAAATTACTGTAATAGGAAAGTTGGCGAACTTGTTCAAGAAACAGATCGGGAAATAGCTTATATAAGCCTAACATCACCGGATTGTTTTTAAAGTAAGCTTTAATCGCTCTATCTGCATTAGCCTTGTATTCATCCGTATCGAGATAAGGATCAAATCTTCCGCCCATTTCTCGATGCCAAAACATCGCCCGCATACAAGCTTCGGCAAACTCCATGTTAATCCTATCATGCCACAAATGATGCAGTAATTTCGGGATTTTTGACGTTTCTCCTTTTTCAATAAACGCCAATAATTCCGGGTGTACTGTTGCTTCTCCTCGCCAAATTCTTAAATCTGCATCATCGCCTGCATAATGATTAGGCAAGTCTAAATACTCTTGAGGAAGGAAGTATTTAAAAAAGGGTAAAGGGTCTAAAAATACCCGTTCAGCGATATACAGCAAATCCCGCCAATAAAAATCCATTGGCACGGCATAAGCTTTATAAATCCCGATAATTTGCATTAAATTCTCAGGCGTATCGGGAAGCATCGCCCCTCCCGCTTCTAAACGATGAATAATCTCAGAAAATTCGTGAGTTGAAGGGGGTAGTTTTGCAGGTTTAGTTTGAGTTTTCATTTCAGTTGTGATTGTCATAATTTTTTAAAATCTGAAGTTAAACGGGTAGAAAAATTAAGGCTGTAAGTTAATTGAAACTTGAGTCGGGGCGTTATTTTTTAACACAACAACTATGGCTTCAGCCGTCGGTTCACTCCAACGTAATAACCAACTCGGTTGTACGCCCAAGAAGAAAATCAAAACCGCTAAAATTAAAGCGGGTGCTTGTTCTGAAAATTGAACTTTGGGATAATAAGCTAACTCATTATTCAGTTTACCAAAACAAGTTCGGTTGAGCAGAATCACGAAATAAACGGCTGTTAAACCGGAGGCGATAATACAGAGTAAACTTTGGATGGGGAAAACCGGAAAGGTGCCTTGAAAGACCAAAAATTCAGCCACAAAACCCACTAATCCCGGAATTCCAGCACTCGCCATTCCCGACATAATTAACAACCCACTCACAAGCGGTAAACCGCGAATGGGGTTCATCAAACCGTTGAGAATTTGTAAGTCACGAGTTCCGGCTTTAGCTTCTACAACTCCCACTAAATGAAACAGAATCGCGAGAATTAAACCATGAGCAAACATTTGAGAAATTGCCCCAATTAAACTAATAGAAGTTCCGGCGGCGGCTGCTACCATAATATAGCCCATGTGACCAATTGAGCTATAGGCAACCATGCGTTTAATATCCTGTTGAGCGATAGCGGTTAACGCCCCATACATGACACTAAAAACGCCAATAATTGAGAGTCCGGGTGCGATTAATTGCCACGTTTCAGGAAACAGTTGCAAGCCAAAACGAATTAAACCATAGGCTCCTAATTTAGCTAGAATTCCTCCCAATAAAATAGTGACAGGAGCGGAAGATTCAACGTAAGCATCGGGGAGCCAAGTATGGAGGGGAACTATGGGAATTTTGATGCCAAACCCAATCAGTAAAACACTTAATAAAATTAGTTGAGTCGTTTGAGATAAGGTTTGAGTATTGATAGTGTTGTAATCAAAATTTGTTGAACCACTCAACCAAGTGATGCCTAAGAATCCTGCTAATATTAGGATTCCTGACAAAGCGGTATAAATCAAGAATTTGGTTGCTGCATAACCCCGTTTTTCGCTTCCCCAAATCGCAATTAATAGATAAAGGGGAATCAGTTCTAACTCGTAAAAGAGAACAAACAACAACAAGTTTTGCGCGAGAAATGCGCCTGCAATTCCAGCATTTACTAGCAAAATCATCGAATAATACAGGCGTGGGCGTTCCAGTTCGGGGCGAGTGCTAGCAATGGCAATAATCGTCAAAATGGCATTTAATCCCATCAACGGTAACGATAAACCATCCACTCCTAAACTGTAGGATAAACCCAATTGAGGAATCCAAGAAAGGTATTCATAAAATTGAAAAGTGGGGTCAGTTAAATCAAAATCTATTGCTAGTTTAATCGTGAAAGTGAAAATAGCGATCGCAATAATTAACGCAACAGAACGAACTTGACGGCTGATTAAATTTGCGGGTAGTATCCCCACAATCATCGCCCCAATCACCGGAATTAAAATGAATAAACTGAGCATAGGTTGTTTATTAAAGGCTGTGTATGTGATCAAAAAAAGAGGATTTGGGGCCAAATTAATTTAAGCTGACCCCAAAATAATTGATTAGGAAACTAACTCGATTTTGCCTGTATCTAGATTATAGTATCCGCCAACGATTTTCAGTTTTCCCTCTTGAATGAGTTGGGAGAGAACCGGAGAAGTTTGCAAGTTTTTAATTTGAAACTTGACGTTGGCTTTGGTTGCTTCTTCTAAGCTTTGATTGGCTTGAATTGCGGGCTTGATCGCATCGATAATACTGCTAATACTACCCGGAACCGCTTTGCCTTCAATAGTCGCTTTAACCGCTCCACAGCTTTGATGTCCGATGACCATTAAAACTTTTGCTCCTAAAACTAAAGTCCCAAATTCTAAGCTACCAATTTCTTCAGGAGTGGCAATGTTTCCAGCATCTCGAACGACAAAAATATCTCCCAATCCCTGATCAAAAATCATCTCTACAGGAACTCGTGAATCTGCACAACTGAGAACCGCAGCAAAGGGAGTTTGACCTTTAGCCACTTCTGTGAGTCGCACTAAACTTTGGTTGGGATTTTGACGTTTGTTATTCACAAAACGCTGATTCCCATCCATCAATTTTTGCAACGCTTCATCAGGAGTCATGTTTTGATTTTCAACAGCAGATTTCGGTTGTTCTAAATCACAACCAACTCCTGCTATTAAAGTTGCTGTTCCTAATGCACCCGCTCCAAACTTTAATAATTTACGACGAGAAAATTCATTAGACTGATAAACTGTATTCACTGTTTGAGTTACCCTAAAAAAATTGATTTTTCGACATCAATTGAAGTCAAACTTCATTTTAACTAAAACAAACCGTAAGCCAGTATTGCTAAAATTGCAGCAATTCCAAGCACAATCGTTAGAGCATAAAACTGGGTTTGACCTGTAACATTATACCGCAAACTTTGACCACTAAAAAGAGTTGCAAAACCCACTAAATTGACAACACCATCCACCAGATAACGATCCACCCAAGACATCACTTGAGAAACTGAAGCAACAACGGCAATAATGGTCAAGCGATAGAGTTTTGCGGTGTAAAAATCGTAAGCAAAAAAGTCTTGAACGGCTTTTGAACCCAATTGAACAGGTTTTTGCCAATTGTCATTGACATAAATTAAACAACCAAGTCCACAACCTGCCAAACTTGACAACAGCAATACACCCGCAACTGTTTGATCTAAACTGGCAAATTCTGGTAATAAATTCCAGTTAGCTAACAGTAAAGGAATGTGTAAACAAAATCCCGCTAAAAACGTCATGGGTAGCACTAAAGCCCAAAGTCCTTCAGGAGATCGCACCGTCATTTGTTTAGGTTTTCCTGCAAAAATCAAACCAAATTCTCGCGTTAAACTAAACGCCGTTAAACTATTAATCATTAACAACACAACAACAATTGCAGGTTCAGTTGTCCAGAGATTTTCAATTAGGGCTTGTAGGGTCCAAAATCCCCCGAAAGGTGGCATGGCAATTAAAGCAAAAATCCCCACAATAAAACACAATCCAGAAATCGGACGACGTGACCACAAACCGCCATATTGGGTTAAATCTTGGGTAATATTATTGAGGATAATTCCGCCCGTACTCATCACCAATAACGCCATCGCAAACGAGTAGGTTAATAGCAACAGTAAAGTGATGTCAGCATGACCCGTTCCCACTGCTACAAATGCGATTCCCATATAGGAACTCACCGAGTAAGAAATCGCCCGTTTAATGTCAATTTGAGCCATCGCAATTAAACTTGCACCCAAAGCCGTTGCTAACCCCACAAACACCGCCGTTGACATCACCGTTGGCGACAGGGCTAAAACAGGTTCAAGCTTTACTAATACCCAAGCACCAGACGCCACAACAACAGCATTCCGCAAAATCGTACTTGGAACAGGGCCTTCCATCGCTTCATCTAACCACAAATGTAGGGGAAATTGAGCGCATTTACCCATCGGCCCGGCTAATAATGTTAAACCTAATAATGTGGCAATTTTGGGGTCAATATTAGCAGTTTGCGCCCATTCTGCGAGTTCTGAAAAGTTCCAAGTTCCCGCTAAAGGATACAACGCCACCACACCCATTAAGAGGAATAAATCCCCCACCCGTTTGGTAAGAAAGGCATCTCTCGCCCCCGTTACAACTAAAGACTGGTTAAACCAAAAACCGACGAGCAAATAGGTTCCCAGCGTTAATATTTCCAGGACAATGTAGCTGTAAAAGAGAGAATCACACAGCACTAATGCTGAAAGTCCGCCTTCAAATAAACCGAGAAGACAATAAAATCTCGCCCATCCCCAATCCATTTCCATGTAACCAATGGCATAAATTTGGGCGAGTAAGTTTAAGCCAGTAATGACTAATGTTGCCCCCAAAGTTACGGTTGAAATTTCTAAGGGAATTGAAAAATCAAGATCAACGACTTGTAGATAAGGAATGATCAATTTTTGAGCGGGTTGACCCCAAATGGCATTGAGGGCAAATAAACCATGTAAAAAGGCAATGAAGGTCATCAAAATATTTAGATAACCTGCGGGTCTTGGCCCCGTTTTACGGATAATTCCAGGCGACCAAGGGATTGATAGTATCGCCCCCATTAACGGATAAAGGGGTATCCACCAAATTGTTTTTAGGAAAAATTCTGACATCAAGGTTTTCTTAACTTCCTACTTAAGTTGTTAACAAGTGAGCAAATTCACGAAACAAAACCGAGAGTATTGAGCGAATCAACCTCTAAGTTGTCTATATTAACCAGTTGCGACACTGGCAATATTGTTTTCTGACATTGTAAACAAATCGATCCTTCCCAATCGATTCATCCAGTCTGGTCATAAAAGTTACATAGACTTTTTATAAAGATATCATGGTTTTGTATAGATTTTCATCTATAGTTTATCCCGCAGTGAACATGAGACTGAGCAATATGTATGATGGATTGGTTAATGAAAACTTATCAGTCGCCTCTGGGGACAGAAAGCGATGGTATTCAGAGGGGAATCTCGCTGCTTTCTGTTCCTCTGGCTCAAGGCTTGAGGGATGGATAGCCAAATGGGAGTTCTAGGTTCGCGCCTGTTATTCCTAAAAAATTGTCGTTTATATTTACCCTTTCACGGGGAAATAGAGTGCGAAGCCTGACAGCATACTCTGTGAGAAACACAGCGATCGCCCTCAAAGTGTAATCGGCAGAAAAATGAATAAGAAATGTAAAAACAAACATCTGTATTTATACTGAGCAGCTATAACAGAGTTGTGCATCCAACAATTCCTCATGCAATCGTCGCTCCAATTTCTCAGGTAGTGCATTTGAAAGACGGTTGAAAGTGGATACAAAGTTTTTCTGCATTCTCAATAACAGATACCCAATTTTGTTCAGGATAGTGATTGGATAAAACGTCTGAAGTCCTTTTATAGAAAAGGTTTCAAGAATGTTGAATGCTACCTTGTAAAGCCGATTGGGTCTGAAGATAATTCTGACGAGCATCATTCATGGAGGCTGTGTTATGGTTTGTGCTGATAAAAAATGTGTTTTTCAAGCATCGAACTGCCATCAAGTTTGTATCTCTAAAAACTCGAAGTTTGATCTTGAACGAGCCAGAGAATTAATTACGCTGCTAGAAGTCGCATCAGAGGATTATGATCAATACCATGATCATCATAGAATTCCTTCCCCTGAAATTAACATCAAAATCGTTACCCAAAACAACAGAATTGAGCGACACTATTCAAAAGTGAAAAAGCTCTGGAGTAATGTTCATCATCAATCTCAACTTTTTGGATTTATTGCCCAGCGTGAAGGTGATGATGGTTGTCCAGAAATTTTTGTCGTTATTCGGGGAACTCGTCTTCGTAAGGAATGGTTTCATAACTTTGCTCCCAACCGAGAACCCTACATAGAAGGGGATATCAGAACAGGATTCTTAAACATTTACCGAGCTTGTAACAAGCATAAACCGAGTCTTGAACAAACTATTGAAGATTATTTTGAACCCGGTAAATTTTCCCCTAAAACCCGCATTTTTGTCACGGGTCATAGCTTAGGAGGAGCTTTAGCAACAATTGCAACACAAGTTATTAGAAACCAGGGTTATCCACAATCTCAACTCTACACCTTTGCGAGTCCTCGTGTTGGCGATACAACCTTTGCTCAATCCTTTAATACCTTAAAAGATTGCTATCTAATTGCAAACACTGAAGATGTTGTAACGACACTTCCTATTCCGGCTGGAATGCTTTTTGATACTGAATGGATCAAGAAACTGCCTCCTTTAGTGCAGGGGATTATCGAAAAATCAAGGAAAATAATTAACGGGGTCGGGCATATATTTTCCATCGATTTTTATGCAGATTATCGTCATGTTGGAGAGCCAATCTATTTTACTTTTCAAAAAGTTAACCACGAAGATAAAGATCCAACAAATGACAACCCAACAATCGGAGAAAATCACTGTCTTGACACCTACAAAAAAGCATTAGGCTTGTTAGAACCCTGCAAATCCGAAAATCAACAAATTGATTTTGTTATTGTCTTTCAACTCGTTTCATCTGTTTTGAATAACATTTAGTAAATTCGGAGATAAAAACCATGATATTCTCTTGGTCAGACTATGTTTATGCCGTCGCCACAACCAACAAAATCCCGTCTGACTGTGGTAAATTGCGAGTCGTTCAATTAGCACAAGCCATTCTTGAATCAGCCAGAGGAACCAGTCAATTGTTTCAAAAAGCCGGAAACCCAGGCGGACTCAAATGGCGAGATCATATTGACGATAACTATTCAGAAAAAATCACTGACAAGGTTTGGTTGTGTACCCCCAGTGAACCGAATGGTTGTGACTGGTGTCAATGGAAAACAGCAGAACACGCAGCGATGGGATACTGGCGGTTTATAGATCGTCCTAACTCTCCCTATCAAGGCTGGAAACAATATCTCAACCACCCTGAAGGCTACTTACAACATATTTGGGAAAAAGGCTATGCGACTGATCCAAACTATGTTAGTAAAGTTAAAGGATTGTTCCCAGAAGCGCAAACTTTACTTGACCAATATAGTCGATCGCAACTCAATCACCTACAACGGACTTTCAAAATAGCCATTATGCCAGGACATGGCGGAAGTAATCCCGGAGCAGTTAACCCTGTTCTCAACATTACTGAAAAAGACTACAACTGGAAAGAAGCTGTCGAAATCAAAACTCGTTTAGAAGCTTTGGGGAATTACGAAGTGATCATTTGTCGGCAACAAGATGAATTACCTCCCCTTGCTACATTACAACAACGAGCCAATGATAGTCATGCCGATGTTTGTCTGTGTCTTCATCATAATGCTTGCAATGGACAAGCTAAAGGGTGGTGGTTATTTTATGTCAACAAACACAATCCTGAATTGCAGAAGTTTATCACAATTATGGATAAACATTTCCGTCAACTTCCGTTACAAGATCGCGGATACGAATATGTGAGTGAACCTTTTGCTCAACCTTGGCGTAAAAACGTCTGGAATTGTATTCACAACTGTCAAATGCCAACGATTTTGTTTGAAAGTTGCTTCATTGATAATAACGAAGATGCTCTTTGGTTACAAAATGGCGGCTATCAACAAATCGCTGAGAAAATTTGTGCAGGAGTTCAAGAATATTTAGAAGGTCAAATTCGTCCAACCCAAAAATCAGTAACATCAGTTGTTGTTAACGATCCTTATCCACCTTTAAACGTTCGTTCAGGGCCAGGAACAAACTTTCAGATTGTCTCTCAATTAAACAACAATACCGCCTTGATAGTCATTAATCAGGCTTTGGATAATCAAGGAGACACTTGGCTTAAGATCAGTTCACCTTGTTCGGGTTGGGTCTTAAAAGCCTTAACCTCAGAAGCGATCAAACCTCGATACGTTGGCAATCAACCTGCACCATCAGCAATGTCTGAAAGCGAAAAGTATGACTACTACTGCAATATTATTGCCCGCAACGGTGGACGCTTGCACAAGCGGAATTTGATCTCTTTTCGTAAAGAAACCAGCACAAAAGCCAATAACTGGGACGGTTGCTACGATGATATTACGGTTATGATTTGGAAAGACGATACAGGTAAGCACGTTCGTCAATATATCTCTAACACAGAACCTTCGTCTCAATATGAGGATTGTTTTGATCCCCGCGCTGATCGTCCTATTATGGGTGTAGATGCTGATGGTGATCGAAGACTCGATTTAGGTCGTTTACCAGCAGGTTACTATGAATACCAAACGGACTATGACCTAAGATTGGGTAATGTGTTGTGTCCAACCCAACCCGTGATGGCTGAACGAGATACAAATCATAATGGGATCTTTGAAGTCTCCGAACCCCGTGCGAGTACAGGAAAGTCAATGTTCTTCCATGCAGCAGGAGTAACCAACCCTTGCAGTGCCGGATGTCAAACTCTTAGTCCAACTGAATACACCAAATTCTGGAATGACTTAAATCGTGACGGTGATCCGGGTACAATTGGTTATACCCTTGTCGCTTGGTGTTAACAAGTTTTCTCAATTCAAATTTTCAACAATAGCAGCGATCAACTGAAGTTTTAAATGTTAAAAAGTTGATCGCTCTACAAATAATAGACCTTGAACCGTTAAAAAGGAATCGGGTCATAGTCAGGGTTTTCCGGGTCAGTCGGAGCGTCAAAATCCGGTTCAGACTCCACCTCCGAAGGCGTTGGTTGCATCGGTTCAGAACTCGTTGAATTCATCCCCGATGAACTGCGGTTGCGAGAACTTAAATGAACCACATTATTAGGAGTCGAAGCCGCTTCCGACATCTCCTCAGTTGAGGATGAACTGGTCGAGGAACGGGTCGCCGAACTATCGACGGTATAAATCTTTTGAACAGTCAGTTCGGCTCGTTTTTCCTTAAACCCTTCCTGTCGATCAATCAAATTCATCCCCAAGCGACCTTCAATAATCACATGATCGCCTTGATGATATTTTTCGCTAATTTCTTGAGCCAAATTTCCCCATCCCACAACTTTTAACACTGCAAAGGAATCATCGCGCAAATTCGGAAACTTAACCAACATTTCCGCAATGGGAATCTGAGCATCAGCCGTATAGCGAAGTTGAGGATCTTGTACGATTTCTACCATTAAAATGCAACTATTCATAGATCTGATTTGGTATGGGTCAGTTGATAATGATTTGAGGTTCAAAAATCAGCAGCTTAGACAGAATACTATTTTCTACTCTATCTGACTCAAATGATACGCTTCATCATCTCGATTGATGCCTTGAGATTGGTTAACAAAATCTTGAACCAGATTGCGGTATTCTCTGAGTGTCGTATCTACCCAATCGCGATCATGGCTATTAGCATAGAGATGAACGAGAGGTTCACCCGCATCCGGTAAAACCAAAATCCAGTTATCATCTTGAAAATTCAACAGCTTCACCCCATCTATTAATTCTAAATTCTCTGTAGCATTCGTTTCGACTAAATGGCGCATCAAAGTTCCCTTAACCGCCCAAGGACAGCGTACCGTGTAGCGGCGGTGAATCACACAGGGTAAATCCGCCCGAATTTGTGCCAGCGATCGCTCTTGAGTCGTTAACATTTCCACCATCTTGGCGATCGCAAACATCGCATCAAACCCCGGATGAAATTGAGGAAAAATAAACCCCATCTCCCCACTTCCACCCAGTACCACATTCGGATTGGTGTGACAAGCTTCCATCAAAGCCGTAGGATTAGCTTTTGTGCGAATCACCTTCGCATCGTGACGACGGGCAATTTGTTCAACGGCTGAAGACGCCTGAACCGGAACCACCACCGTACTGCGGGGATTTGCCGTTAACACCATATTCACCATCAAAGCCGTGAGGATTTCACCGCGAATGGTGCTTCCGGTTTCATCCACCAAGATAAACTGTTCACCATTGGCATAAACCTGAACCCCAAAATGCGCCCGCAACGCCTCAACCACACGACTCAGTTGATCAAGCAGATTTTCTCGTTCTCGGTTCGAGACAGAAGTTTGACTCAAACTGGCATTCAACACCACCGCATCACAGCCAAATTTAGCTAACAACTGGGGTAAAATCGCCCCAGAAACCGCATAGACATAATCAATCACGATTTTAGCGTTACTGTGGCGTAAAGCTTCAACATTCAAATGTTTCTCAAAACTAATGCTGTAGTTATCAACAACTTCCGCCGGATAAACCACATTACCAATTTCGTGAATTTGCGCCCGTCGTAAGTCTTCCTTAAAATAAGCCCCCTCGATTTTTTTCTCTTTAGCTTTGGTGATGTTAATCCCCTTGCTATCGATAATTTCAATTAAAATTTGATCCGCTCGATCCGGAGACAAACGAACGTGTAACCCGCCAGCCACATTCAGCGTCGGAATAACCGCCCTCGCGACTGGCAGGGCTGCGGCTTCTAGGTTAAATACGTTCACCCCCACCGACATCAAACCCGAAATCAGCGATCGCGTCACCATCCGAGAAATCCCCCGTTGATCACGGGATACCGCCACCGTCGAACCATGTTTGAGAGTTGAACCATAAGCCGCGCCCAATTTCACCGCAAACTCTGGGGTAATATCAATATTGGCTAACCCCTGAACCCCTCGCTGACCAAATAAATTCCGTTTAGCCGTATTGCCCCAAATCAGGTTAATGTTCAGCGTCGCGCCCGATTCAATTTTTTTACTCGGCCAAACCCTAACACCGGGGCTAATTTGCGCTTCTTCGCCCACCGTTGACAGCGATCCGACAACCGCACCTTCTAAAACATGAGCGCGTCGATCAACTCTTGTTCCTCGGGCAATCACACAAGCCCGCAGATGCACATCATCGCCGATAATTGCTCCATTCCAAATAATCGGGCGTTTAATATTGGCATCGGCTCCAATAGTAATATTATCCCCAATCACCGATCCGGCTGCAATTTCGGCTCTCGGGCCGATGCGACAATTGCGACCAATTAAAACCGGGGTTTCTATCTGAGCGGTGCTATCAACGTAAGTATTTTCTCCCAACCATAGACCCGGCGATCGCTGATCATAGGTCATCTCAAGTTTAACTCGACCTCGAAGCGCGTCATATTGGGCTTCTCGATAGGCATCTAGATGACCGACATCACACCAATATCCCTGAGCAACATAACCATACATGGGGATACCTTTTTCTAAGAGTAAAGGGAACAAGTCCTTAGAAAAATCCGACTCTTGATTGGCGGGAAGATAGTCTAAAACTTCCGGTTCGAGAATGTAGGTTCCGGTGTTAACGGTATCGGAGAAAATTTCACTGGTGGAGGGTTTTTCGAGAAATCGACGAATGCGATGATTTTTATCCGTGATCACCACACCAAAATCTAAGGGGTTAGGAACCCGAGTTAAGACCAATGTAGCCTTAGAGTTGTGTTGCAGATGAAAGTCAATGGCAGCACTGAGATCAAAGTCAGTAATACAGTCACCACTGATCACCAAAAAAGTATCATCCAGCAGTTCAGCAATATTTTTCACACAACCTGCGGTTCCCAAGGGTTGATCTTCTTCCACCGCGTAGGTCATTTGTACCCCAAAGTCAGTCCCATCGTGAAAATATTCACGCATGACATCCGGCAGGTAATGTAGAGTGGCAATCACCTCATAAATTTTATGCTGCTTGAGCAAATTGATAATATGTTCTGCTATGGGGCGGTTTAGAATAGGCACCATCGGTTTGGGTAGATCACAGGTTAACGGTCTTAGTCTCGTTCCTGATCCACCAGCCATCAGCACTGCTCGCATAGATCCTCCAAAAGTTGTGTGCGCCTGTCATTGTGAAGTTAGAGTCTTTAGGTAGAGCCAGACTCCTGAAAGCATCTGGTGTTTTGTGGAAACGGTAGAAGTTCGACGTTTACCCGGTGCTGACCTTCTGGCTCGTTGCCATCCGATCCACCTCTTGCCTAGCGTTCATTTTATCATTTGATCCCCAACTCTCCGACTGATTGATCCCCGAGATGCCTAAAAATTTTGGGATTCACCAATGTTTCCTAAAACTGCTAAAATAAAGTCAACAGGGATAGCCTGTGGTGCAAAATTTCAGTTTGATTGACAACAATATCTAGAGAGTAGTTGCCTTATGGGTTCGCTCATCACGATTGCTTTGCTGGCTCTCTACACTGGCGGAGTTTGGAAATTCTGGAGTGGGTTTGAGCAAACGAATTATGTTAAAAGTTTCGGGAATCGTCTATCTCTGTCGTTGTTATGGCCTGTATTCTTTACAGCTAACCGTTCCTATCGGACAAATTTTACAAAGGCATTGAAGGGATCAAGGCGCTAGTCTGAATCAATCGATAACAGTTGTAGCGAGGGTGACTTGCTTTTGTTCTGTGGGATCTGATATCGTACCCACTAACTCGGGAAATCTCATCTTGTATTGCTGAGTTATTAGCTTGAATTGGGCTGAGAAGTTCCATCTGTCCACAGTCAACCTCAAGCTGAATCGCTCCCATTCGAGTCAGTTCGAGCCAGCAGTTTGGCATCTTCCCACCCCTTACCACTGCACTATAGGGGTTGCTGTGATCCATAAGCTTTTACTAAAACTCAAACGGAGGTGGCCCGACGCGACGGAGTTTTCAATCGTAGCTACAGCTACCCTCGTGTTAACCTTAATGCTACTCGGCATCGTTAAGCTGGGAGGACTCCAACCCCTAGAACTGGTTGCCTATGATCAGATGATGCGGTTACGCTCGAGTTTGCCACCTGATACCCATATATTAGTCGTAGCAATTACCGAAGAAGATATTCAAATCTATAACCGTTTACCCCTTTCTGATGAACTGATCGCCCAAGTTCTCAAAACGTTATTATCCTACGAACCCCGTGTGATTGGGCTGGACTTATACCGCGATATCCCCTATGAACCCGGACATCAGCAACTCGTTGATCAACTCCGTTCCCCGAAGATTATTGCGATCAAAAACTTGGGTTACGCAGACATTAAGGGAACTCCAGCCCCGCCTACCATTCCCCCCTCACGAGTCGGGTTCAATGACTTAATTTTTGACCCTGATAACGTGATTCGCCGCAACTTGATGTTTGCTGATGCACCCGAAGGAACTTTATTTTCCTTTTCCCTACAACTGGCTCTCAACTTTCTGATTGTTCAAGGTATCCAACCGCAAAATGATCCCCTTTATCCTGAACAAATTCATTGGGGAGAAGCCCTGTTTTTACCCCTCCAAAGTAACTCAGGAGGATATCAAACCATTGATGACAAAGGCTATCAAATCCTATTAAACTACCGTTCGGCTAAGGAGGTCGCCCGCACGGTTAGTATCTCTGAAGTTTTGAATGACTTGATCGAACCGAACTGGGTTAAAGATAAAATCGTACTGATTGGTACAACCGCCCCGAGCGCCAAAGATCTATTTCTGACTCCTTATAGTCCCGCTAAGAAAAGCTCCCCAAAAACCCCCGGTGTAATCATTCACGCTCAAATGGTCAGCCAAATACTTGATGCTGTTCAAGGCGTGCGACCCTTATTTCAATTTTGGCCGATTTGGATAGAAACAGCCTGGGTACTCGGCTGGGCAATTCTGGGGTCAACCTTAGCTTGGCTGAGTCGTCATATACTGATTTTAGTCTTGGGGACTCCCCTTTTATTGGGCATCTTATTTAGCCTTTCCTTCTGGCTATTTTTAAACGCCTACTGGGTTCCGGTGGTGAGTCCGTGTTTGGCTTTTTTCTTAACCAGTGGAACCCTGATCTCTTATCGCGCCTTTCAAGCCCAACGTCAACAACAGGTAATGATGCGGCTACTCGGACAGAATGCCTCTCCTGAAATTGCAGAAGCGTTATGGAAAAGTCGCGATCGCTTACTGGCTGATGGCAAGTTACCCGGACAAAAGTTAACTGCAACAATATTATTTACCGATATTCGGAATTTTAGTACCATTTCTGAACAAATGCCCCCCGAAAATTTGTTAGAGTGGCTCAATGAATATCTGGCAATGCTCACCCAAACCATTCACAATCATCACGGTATTATTAATAAATTTACGGGTGATGGCATCATGGCGGCTTTTGGTGTGCCGATGGTGCGTACCAATGAACATCAAATTGCCAGAGATGCTTTTGCGGCTGTTTCCTGCGCCTTGGAGATGGGTGAACGACTCCAACAGTTAAATCTAGAGTGGCATCCTAGAGGTTTGCCTGTGATTCAAATGCGAGTCGGAATTTTTACAGGCCCGTTAGTTGCTGGGAGTTTGGGCGGTCGCGATCGCTTAGAATATGGTTTACTCGGAGATAGTGTTAATATTGCCTCTCGCTTAGAAAGTTGTCAAAAAGAACGTCAATCAAGTGTATGTCGGATTTTAATTGCTTATCAAACCTTGCAATATATTGAGGATAAATTTGAAGTCGAAGCTTGGGGTTTGATGCCGTTAAAAGGCAAACAGCAAATGGTTGATGTGTATCGCGTCATTCGTAAGTATTAGTCGGCAATAGGCACTCATGCAAGAGGCACTCTTGCAAAAGGCAATCTTGCCAAATTGATAACTGGTAACTGGTCACTGATAACTGGTCACTGTTGAGGGCGGGTTTATATCAGTTGTCTGTGGGAAATGATAAATTTATTCCGAACCCGCCCCTACACCACAACGAGAAATCCTTGAGATTCACCACAATTGCTTTTTATGATTGAGTAGTTCTACTTAATTTACTACATTTGCAGCCTTAACTGAACTGTATTGCTTCAGGTATGACAATGTACTGCCCATCGAAGCCAATAGCGACTGAGTGGATCAAATTAGGTTGAGCAATCTGTTTAGCTTGATTATTTCACAGGCGTAGTGTAATATCTTGACTACCATTATTGAGTAAATCATGCTCGCCTACATTAATTAAGGAGTAATTAACTCTTATGGTCAACAGTTTCAATGAATGGTCTACCCTCAAAGAAGTGGTTGTTGGTTCTCCCATAAACTACAATACTCAAGATTTAGAGTTGTCTTTCAAAGTTTTTTTTCACGATGTTGCCTATTCCGCATTTTGCTATCCTTACTATGGAAGTGATAGTCAAAACAAGGGGGCAGATTCTCAAAGTTCCGGAACCCATAACCTCAAAAAAAGATACTTGGAAGAGTTGAATGAAGATGTTGAGGAACTGGTAAATACTTTAAAACAATTGGGTGTTAAAGTGCATCGACCCCTTCCCTTGAGTAAAGCAATAAAATTTGAAACTCCTTATTGGAAAGCCGATTGTATTCCCGCCTTAAATATTCGCGATCAAGCGATTATTATGGGCAATGAAATCTTAGAAACGCCTCCACAAGTCCGAGCCAGGTATTTTGAAAATGATCTCTTAAAACCGATTTTTTACGAATATTTTCAACAGGGGGCAAAATGGACAAATATGCCCAAGCCGATTATGACGGATAAATCCTTTGATACCTCCTACATTTCCGGTCAAAATGTCCCGGCGATGCAGGAGGTTTATCACCAAAATGAATCGGAATTTGATATCGGCTATGAAATGATGTTTGATGCGGCCCAGTGCATCCGCTTTGGTAAAGATATTCTGATCAACGTAGCAACCAAAAACCATTACTTAGCCTACCAGTGGTTGCAGCGTCATTTTGAAGGAAAATTTAACTTTCATATGCTTTATCAGTTTGCTGATAATCATATCGACAGTATTATATTACCCTTAAAACCCGGTACTCTTTTATTACGCAACCCTCAGTTTTTGGATCGATTACCCGAATCGCTACAAAAATGGGATATCATTTATCCACCTGAGCCAACTGAGAATATTTTCCCCAGCTACGAAGAAGATGATTTAATCCTGACCACCAAGTACATTGACTTAAATGTTTTGTCGGTTGATGAAGATAAAATAATCGTCAATTCTCTGTTTCCCGAACTGATTAAAACCTTAGAAAAACATGGATTTACCCCCATTCCCGTACAACATCGACATCGGAGAATTTTTGGGGGTGGGTTCCATTGTTTCACGCTTGATACAGTCCGCGAAGGCTCCCTAGAAGACTATTTTAGTTAAACTGAGTCGAGAATATTCCCGTGAACAATTGCTTCTTTAACGATTGAGATTCAGATATGTTGCTTTTCATCTCGCTCGGTTTTCTGATAGTAGCCATCCTCATAGGAGCGGTATTTCTAACTCCTTTCCCCCATTGGCCTACCTATTTTAGTATCTGGAAACATATTCTGTTTGATCCTGAACCCTCTGTTGGATTTAAAGCCAGACAAAAACAGGTTTTCTATCTGCTTAACTATACGTTAAAACTGCCGTTTATTGCCCTGTGTTGGTGTCTTGACGAACTGTTCTTTTCCGAGTATCGAAAACAGATTCTCCGCACCCCTGTTTTTATTGTTGCCCAACCTCGCAGCGCCACAACATTTCTGCACCGAACTCTCGCTTCAGATGAAAAAACATTTTTCGGTATTCGACTATTAGAATGGCGCTACCCTTCTATTTTGCTGCAAAAACTCTTGCAAGCGACAGGTATTTTGGAGCGAATGAGCCAAGTTAATTATTGGGGAAATAGCAACCAAGCTGAACTCGCTGAGAAGATGCACTATAGCTATCTCAATGATTATGAAGATGATGGATTTTTGTTTGAAGAATGCTTTCTGCATCAGTTCTATGTCATTAACCGCTTTCCTTATCCCAAGTTATTAGAAAGTCTGAATAACTTTAGCAAACTTTCCCGGAGAACTCAGGAGAGAATGCTACAAACTCAATATAAAGTGATTCAAAAAGTTCTGTATTTACGGGGCGGTAATCTCATTTATGTCTCCAAAGATAATGAGTGTCTTCAACGTTTAAACATGATGAAATCTCTTTATACGGATGCTTTATTTGTGACGATAACCCGAGAATCAGAAAAGTTTATGAACTCCTACATTACTCTAATTTGTCAGTCTGCTTACTGCAAGTCCGGGGTAGATGTGATCAATATTCCCGACTGGGTGCCGATGCAGCGAACGGTTCGAGCAGAAGCCGCCAGCCAAACCATTGAATTTTTTGAAAGCTTACCCCCGGAACAAAAATTGTGTTTCTCGTTTAATCGCCTCACTCAAAATATTAAAGATTCTGTGGAGTTGGTTTATCGCCAATTAAATCTTTCTGTGACTCCAGAGCAAGCTGAATATTTAGAGAGCCTAGATACACGGCAAAACTTGCGAGATGCGGGGTATAAAACGGGTTCTGAGGAATTTCAAGAGTTTGAGTTTTTTGATCGCTTTGCTGCCGAAGTTGACAAAAACCATGAAGCGCTCCTGAAGTCAATTCATTTAATCAAGTAGCTGAAATGGATACTCAAACAACAACACAAATTTTAAGGCAGTGGTTTGAAAGTTGGGCAGAAGATGATGTAGAAGCAGTGATTGAGGGCTTATCAGAAACCGTCGTTTTCTACGCCCCGCAAAATGAATTTAACAAAGCGATTCCTTATCTCGGTAAAAAAGTGGGAAAACAGGCTGTGGTTGAAGCCTTTGAAATTCGAGCGGAAACCACTGAACTGTTAAACTATGATTTGCTGGAATTTATTGTTGAGGGGAACAAAGCCTGCATTATTTCTCATACTCAGGAAATTTGTAAACAAACCCAACAAATTTTTGAACTTGAAGATGCTCAATTTATCGTCTTAGATGAAGCGGGTAAAATTGCATCATGGAGCTTTTATTTTGACCCCAATCCAGAGGTTGCTGCGTTTAAAGCGGACTTTGATAAACAATTGATTCAAGCTGTTAAAAACCATCAACTTGATGCGGTAAAATCGCTGTTAGATGGGGGTGCAAATGTCAATTTTAGAGATCCCCAGAGTGGCTTAACGGTATTGATGATCGCGGCAAGTCAGGCGAATGTAGAGATGGTTAAGCTGTTGTTAAATGCGGGTGCGGATGTCTATATGCTTGATAGTTGTTTGGGGAGTTCAGTGTTACATCAAGCTTGTCAAGGCGGAAGTGCGGAAGTCGTCAAACTTCTGGTTGAAGCGGGAGCATTTATTGATGCGGTTAGTGCGACGGGAAAACACAGGACTCCCTTACAGGAAGCTCTTTTCTATGGTCATAATCAATGCGCTGAAATTTTGCTCAATGCAGGCGCAAACTTAATTAGTCACTCATTACCAGTGAAGAAGAATTAATCGTTAATTGTTATCAATCATTAATGCAATACCAAACAATAAAAATTCAACACTGATTACGGGGGGCGGGTTTATTGAGATCTTAATGAATTACACATATTGTCACCTCACCCGCCCCTACACAAGGATAACTGATAGCTAATTACTGATAATATAAGATGAGTTATTTAAAGCTACTTGAACCTTTTAAACTGGGAAATTTAGAGCTATCAAATCGAATTGTGATGGCTCCATTAACGCGCAGACGCGCAGGAGAAAATAATGCTCCAACTTCCCTTAACGCCCTCTATTATGCTCAACGATCTTCTGCGGGATTAATTATTAGTGAAGCGACTCAAATTTCTCCCCAAGGCACAAGCTTACCGCAAACACCAGGAATTTATAGCCCAGAACAAATTGCAGGTTGGCAACAGGTTATTCAAGCGGTACACGACAAAGGAGGACGCATTTTTCTGCAATTGTGGCACGGTGGACGCTGTTCTCATCCGTCCTTGCAACCCAATGGAGAATTGCCCGTTGCTCCCAGTGCGATCGCTCCAACAGAAGAAAAAGCCTTAACTGCAAGCGAAGAAGAAGTTCCTTTTGTCGTCCCCAGAGCGCTTTTAACAGAAGAAATTCCCGGAATTATTGCCCAATATCGTCAAGGGGCAGAAAATGCCTTGAAAGCGGGGGCTGATGGCATCGAAATTCACGGGGCGAGTGGTTATTTACTCGATCAATTTCTACAAGATAATAGCAACAAACGGACGGATGAATATGGCGGAAGCATCGAAAATCGCGCCCGTTTACTGCTAGAAGTAACCGCCTCTGTAATTGAGGTTTGGGGATCGAATCGTGTCGGCGTGCGTTTGTCTCCGAGTAGCACGTTTCAAGATATGAATGACTCCAACCCGGAAGCTTTATTTAACTATGTGGTGACTCAGCTAGAGCGTTTTAAATTGGCTTATCTGCATATTGTAGAACCCCGAATTAAAGGCAGCCACGATGATTTTACCGAAAAAAAAGTACAGCTTGGCGTTCACCATTTTCGTCCCTTATATAGCGGGACATTGATAACAGCCGGGGGCTATACTCGCGAAACAGGAGAAGCTATCATTGTTCAGGGTGATGCCGATCTAGTATCATACGGAAGGCTATTTATTGCCAATCCTGATTTACCCAAACGTTTTGCTCTCAATGCCCCACTCAATTCCTATCATCGTCCAACGTTTACGGGAGGAGATGAACGGGGGTATATCGATTACCCCTTTTTAGAAGAATCTGAACCCTTGAAATTATCCAATTTCTCACTCAAGTAAGGTGCAGTATGATCGCTCAAACTTTGACAGGATTGTTTGTCTTATTTCTATCGGGAATACTGTTTTGGATCTGGGAAATTCAAGATCCACTGCGATCGGTTGAATACCGTTCTCGCTTCCCCAGAGAATTCGGCGCCGCCATGATTTCGGCTGTTTATAGCATTATTCTCGCCTATTTTTTTGTGGCGCTGGTCAAACTAACAATCTCTCCATCCCTGATGGATTTTATGGGTTGGACTGGCTTATTATCTCTGCCTTTATGGGTGCGGTTATTGATTGCTTATTTGTTAAAAGATTTCAGTTTTTATGTCACCCATTGGATTAAACACGCTAATAATACCCTGTGGTTAACCCATAATTGGCACCATTCTATCGATCAACTTTGGTGGCTGGCGGCGCAACGGGAAAGTTTAACAGATGTGCTGCTATTTAAAGTAGGATTTCTCAGCTTTCCCTTGTTGGGTATTCCACCCGAAATTATGATTTTTGTTGGAATTCATTACATTATTCACGATAACTGGATTCATCTCAATGTTAAATGGCACTCTTGGATGGGGGTGATTGAGTGGTTTTATGTTACTCCTCGCTTTCATTCTGTACACCATACCCAAACGGGTTCACACACCAAAAATTTAGGGGCTTTATTTACTATCTTTGATCGCATTTTTGGTACTTATGTTGATCCGGAAAAAGTTACACCGGATCAAGTACAATTTGCATCAGGAGATAACGCCGTTGTCACCCTGCGAAAAATTGTTGGGGTGTAGCTGAATTGAGCATGAATTAACAAACCAATCAATTAGACAAAAATGATTACACAAATCATAATCGGATGGTTAGCCACTTTTGTTACAGGTGCGCTGGTCTGGATACTTTTAGAAAAACCCGATCCTCTCCGGGAAATCAAATATGCAGAGGTATTTGTCAAAGACTTTGGGGCGGCGCTGATCTCGATTTTCTTTACCATCATTATTTCCTATGTCTATGCCGATCTGATCAAGCTGTTAATTCCGGCCTCATTCAAGGAATTATTGGGCGGGTTTGGAGTGCTGTCCTTGCCGATCTGGGTGCGGTTAATTTTAGCGTATTTCATCAAAGATTTTTGGTATTATGTTTGTCATTGGTGGATGCACCATAACAAATATCTTTGGCAAACTCATTTATGGCATCATTCCATTCAACAATTATGGTGGCTTGCCGCTCAAAGAACCAGTTTTACCAGTCGATTTTTGTTTCAAGTCGGATTTATTGCTTTTCCACTTCTCTCAATTCCGCCAGAGGTGATGTTTTATGTTGGCTTGCTCGGAGCTTTGCATGAAAATTGGACTCATTCTAACGTTCAATGGCGTTCTTGGATGGGAATATTAGAGTGGATTTTTGTGACACCTCGCTATCACAGTCTACATCATACCCAAATTGGAGCTTATAACATGGGTAGCTATTTCACAATTTTTGATCATCTATTTGGAACTTATATTAATCCAGATTCTCTTGACCCCAATCAGCAGATTTTTGGAGTGGTTGAGCAACCGATAACCTGGCAAAAAGTTGTTGGGATTTAGCATCGGTATGAATTGAGTTAAGCGAACAGGGGGAAGAAATCTCATGCAATATAAACAACTCGGTGATAGTGACTTGTTGGTTTCCGAATTGTGTTTGGGAACGATGAATTATGGCGATCAAAATACCTTGGAAGAGGCGGAAAAACAACTCGATTATGCCGTCGATCAAGGCATTAATTTTATCGATACCGCAGAAATGTATCCCGCCCCTACCCGTGCCGAAACCCAAGGTAAAACCGAGGAATACATCGGTCATTGGTTGAGCAAACAGCGACGAGATCAATTAATTATTGGTACGAAAGTATCCGGCCCATCGGGAGATAAAACTTTACCAATTACTTGGATTCGAGATGGCAGTCGAATTGATCGCCAGAACATTCAGGAAGCCGTAGAGGGGAGTCTCCGACGTCTACAAACGGACTATATTGATCTCTATCAAATTCATTGGCCGGATCGTTACGTTCCTTTATTTGGCGCTCCCGATTATGATCCTCGTTATCAGCGAGAAACCGTACCGATTTTAGAGCAGTTAGAAGCCTTTGCAGATTTAGTGAAAGCGGGTAAAATTCGCTATTTGGGTGTGAGTAATGAAACGCCTTGGGGATTGTGTGAATTTTGTCATTTAGCCAAACAGTTTGGATTGCCGAAAATTGTCTCTATTCAGAATGCTTTTAATTTAACCAATCGAGTCTTTCAAATTCATTTAGCAGAAGCCTGTCATTTTCATAACGTTGGATTAATTGCCTATAGTACCCTGGCTTTTGGGCATCTATCGGGTAAATATCTCTCCCAAACTCCCGCAGGTTCTAGATTAGATTTGTTCCCCGGATTTGACAGACGCTATCACAAACCCTATTTTCAAGAAGCAGTTAAAGCTTATGTAGAAATTGCTCATCAATATGGTTTAACTCCTGTACAGTTGGCGTTAGGATTTGTGCGATCGCGCTGGTTTGTGACCAGTACAATTATTGGGGCTTCAACAATCGAACAGCTAAAAGAAAATATAAGTTGTGTCAACCTAGAATTAGACTCAGAAATTTTGGCAGAAATCGATAAAGTTCACGCCCGTTATCCCAACCCAACGCCCTAATAGTTATCAGGTTTCAGTCGCTCGTTTGGAGTTAAAAATGAATGAAGTTTAAGGAAAATACAATGGAAATACTCAAGATTCCCGCAGCTTGGAAAGGGGATGAGCTACTTAATTCTCAATACTGGAATTACCAACTCAGTTCCCTAGAAATTGGAGAAATTGAAGCGGCGATTCATGCTCTCAAATCCTCTAGTAATTCTCCCCTTGAATTTCCTCAACTCAAAAAAACCTTAGAAGCGGTTTCAGAAGAATTAGAAAATGGAAAAGGAGCCGTTCTTTTAAAAGGGTTTCCCGTCGATCAATATTCAGAAGAAGAACTCGCAGAGGTTTACCTAACACTGTGTAAACAAATGGGGATTCCAATTCGACAATCCAATTCAAACTTTGATTCTCCCTCTCGGGAAAAAACTCAATTTATTACCTCTATCCGAGCAGAGGCGGATTCATCTAAGGATGGTAAACAGTCTAATGATGCTTACAAACTTCACACAGATCGTTATGATGTGCTGAGTTTATTGTGTGTTAGACAAGCAAGAATAGGTGGAGAAAATCGTTTGGCAAGTGCCGTTACGATCGCCAACGAAATGCTTCAATCTCATCCAGAAATTGCCGAAGCATTATTTCAAGGGATGCCTTGGCTTTTTGAGGGAGAAAAAGGTTGGATCAGTTATCCAATATGGAGTATCCACAAGGGCAAATTTACCACCCAACTTTCTAGTACCTATCCCCGTTTAAGTCAATTCGTTGAAGGAGCGCCGCGACTGACTGAGAAGCAAAAACAAGGTTTGGATTTAATACAAGCAATTGGGAGTAAAATGGGGGTAACGCTAACCTTAGAACCGGGAGATTGGCTGATGGTGAATAATCATATTGTTTATCATGCCCGTTCTTCTTGGAAAATTGAGTCAGGGGAATACGATCGCTTACTTCTAAGGGTTTGTTTTTCTCCGCTTAATAGTCGAGAATTGCCGAACACGGATACTTTTAAAAGCATCTGGGGATCTGTAGAAGCAGGAAAACCTAGAGGGGGATTTTTGCCTAATCATAAGCTTCCGCCAGACCAAGCGATTAATGAACCGTTATCGGAAACAGAATCTTATTGGTTGGATCGATACCTGAAAGTTAGATGGGTAGGAATAGAAGCAAAAAAATGAAGGAAAATGTGATGAATTTAGTTAATCTTCCAGCCCAGTGGAAAGGTGATGAAATCACCAATTATCCCTACTGGAATTATCGATTGACTCCAGAAGAAGTCGCCGAAATTGACGCGGCAATTCACACTTTAAAAGTCTCTAACAATCAAGGGATTCAGTTTGATCAACTCCGCCAAACTCTCGCAGGCGTTTCCGAAGAATTGGAAAATGGAACAGGAGCCGTTCTTTTAAAAGGGTTTCCAGTTGATAAATATTCAGAAGAAGAACTCGCAGAGGTTTACCTAATACTGTGCAAACAGATGGGTATGCCCGTGAGAGAATCCAATTCAGACTTTGATTCGCCCTCTCGGGAAACTAGACAATTTATTACCTATATTAGAGCAGAAGCTCCAGATTCATCTCAGGAAGGGAAACAATCCAATGATGCTTTTAAGTTTCATTGCGATCGCTGTGATCTTAATAGTTTACTCTGCGTTAGACAAGCCAGAGAAGGGGGCGAAAATCGCTTGGCGAGTGCCATTACCATCTACAATGAAATGCAGCAATCTCATCCCGAAATCGTCCAAGATTTATTCAAAGAAATTCCCTTCTTTTTTGAGGGAGAAAATAATTGGATAACTTATCCTTTATGGTGTATTCATAACGGAAAATTCACCACTCAATATTCCAGTGCTTATGTTCGTTTGAGCCAATCCATAGCAGGAGCGCCCCGACTCACGGAAAAACAACAGAAAGGTTTGGAACTTTTAGAGGAAATTGGATTGAAAGTAGGAATGATGTTCAAGTTAGAACCGGGCGATTGGTTGATTACAAACAATCATGTGACTTATCATGCCCGCTCTTCTTGGAAAATCGAGTCAGGGGAATACGATCGCTTACTTTTAAGGGTTTGGTTTTCTCCATTTAATAATCGAGAATTGCCCGATACACCTGCATTCAGAGCGATGTGGGGAAATGTAGAAACTGGGAAACCCAGAGGCGGATTTTTGCCCAATCATCCGACTCCCCCCAACCAATCAATTAAGGAACCTCTATCAGAAACCGAATCTTATTGGCTGGCTCAGTACATGAAAGGCAGATGGAGAGGAGTAGATCAAATCAAATGATAGATCAACAAAGAAATCACCGAATTAATTATATCCAAACTTCACCCCATCGTCATTGTTATGGGATGGGTTTAGGTATTATTATTCTGGACGAACAATATCCAGGTTTTCCCGGAGATACCCGCAACGCCAGCGCTTATCCGTTTCCCATTCAATATGAAATTGCTGAAGGTTTAGACGGGAAAGAGTTACTGTTCAAAGCCGATAAAACTCCCTATTTAGAACCGATTCAAAAAGCCGCTAAGAAACTGGAGAAAATGGGCTGTCGGGCGATCGCGGGGGAATGTGGTTATTTTGCTTACTTTCAAAAAGAAATTGCCGGCTATGTTAATGTTCCCGTTTTTATGTCGAGTTTACTTCAAGTTCCTTTGGCTCAACAGTTGATCGGGAAGGATAAAGTTGTGGGAATTCTTGTATTCTCAAAAGATGTTTTAACTGTTGCCCATTTAGAAGCGGTTGGAATTCAGCCCAATAGTAATTATGTGATTGAGGGAATGTTAGAGTCGGGTTGTTGTTCGGAAATCACCAATCTTTATATGTCACCCGATCCCCTATTACGAGGAGCGAACTACGACAAAATTGAACAGGAATTAACCGAATTGGCGGTGGATTTTTATCAACGTTATCCTCATATGGGAGCTTTACTTTTAGAATGTTCGGGAACTCCACCCTTTGCCCGTGCGATTCAACAAGCGATTAATCTTCCGGTTTTGAGTTGGGGAACTCTATTAGATTATGCCTATTCTGTTGCCGTTCACCGGGACTACTACGGGCATATTTAATCTTGAATCAGTTCCCCAGAATTCCCGATAGCGAACTTGAGATCTTAGCCTCAGAAAAAACAGTTTAGTTGAAATGAAATCACCCCTATTTGTATGGAAAACCAACTCAAAAATCTCAATCAGTTATCGGATAAAAGAACTGTTTTTTTACCGTTCGCCTTCCTTTTAACAGCACTGTTTGCCATTGGTCTTGCTCCAATTTTTATGAAATTTAGCATAAGCGAGATTAGTCCCAATACGACCATTTTTAATCGCTTTTGGATGGCGAGTCTGGTCTTTGCGGTTGGAAATGGAATCCGGGCAATTCGCCAACATTTATCTGACAATTCACCCAACGAGCAACAAAAGCTTTATACGCCGAAAAACATAGGGTTGCTGTTATTGGTTGGTAGTTTATATGCAGCTATTCAACTCCTCTGGGCTTGGTCATTGTCTCGAACAACTGTTGCGAGTTCTGTGACAATTTTACATGGTTTGCGACCCCTTTTAACGGCACTGGGAGGATGGATTTTATATAAAAATCGCTATGACAGCAAATTTTTAATGGGTATGGCTATTGCCATTATCGGCGCTATCTTGATTGGTTTTAACGATTTATCAGACTCAATCAATAAATTACAGGGAGATTTATTATCTGTATTCTCTGCAATTTCTTCTGCTTTGGAGTTGCTGATTATGGAACACTTGATCACCCAATTTTCCGCTCAAACTCTAATGTTTTGGTGTTGTACCATTGGCTCTTTTGTAACAACAATTACCTTGATCATTACAGGCGATCATTTTTTTCCTGTGTCATGGCTAGGATGGGGGGCTGTTATTTCTTTGGCTCTGGTTTGTCAAGTCATTGGTCAAGGACTAATTACCTATTCTCTTAACTATTTATCATCGGGAGTTGTCGCGGTTACGATGCTCCTTGATCCCGTGATTAGCGCTCTTTTTGCTTGGACAATCTTGAGCGAACAATTAAATATTTTAAATGGGGTATTTTGTTGTATAGTTTTACTGGGTATATATCTGTCTCTATCGAGCAAATATGCGGTTAAAAGTGAGACACTTTCCTAATTGATACCCGTTGGCAGTTAGTCAGAAATTCAGGAGAAATTTATGGTCAAAAATTTTGAACCCTTGTCGGTATCTCAAGAGGGTATTGCGAGTTCCCAACCCAACGGTCAAGCTCACAGCGACTTGAAAATGTTGCAGTTGATCAATAGCAATAAAGATACCTTAAAAATGGATGACCTCGTGCTACTTTTGTACGGTCACTCCGCCTTTCAAAATCTGTATGCTGGCTGTGAACTGGGCGTCTTTGAACTGCTCTGGAAACACCCCGATCTTTCCCAAGCAGAAATTAGTCAAAAGTTACAACTCGCCGACTATCCGACTAAAGCTTTATTGCTGGGACTAACAGCGTTGAAACTGATTCAAAAAGTTGACGATAAATATCGCAATAGTTTAGTCATTCAAATGCTGTTTTTAGAAAACACTTGGAAAGAGTTCTACGATGTTGTTCTCTTTGAAGCCAAGATTGTCTATCGCGGTTCGATTGATTATGTAGAATCTTTACATCAGAATAAAAATGTCGGTTTGCGACAATTCCCCGGTCAAGGGCCAGATTTATATAATCGCTTGCACGAGAATCCCGGACTTGACAAAGTATTCTATAACTTTATGGGATCTTGGTCAAAATTAGTGAACCCTTTATTGTTTGAAAAGGTTGATTTTTCTAATTTCAAAACAGTTGTGGATGTCGGAGGGGGAGATGCAACCAATTCCATTGCTTTAGCTCAGGCTTTCCCCAACGTACAGATTACGTTGATGGATATTCCAGACAGTTGTAAAATTGCTCAAAATCATATCGATCTACATCAATTAACAAACCGAATTCAAGTGAGGGGAGCGGACATCTTTGTTGATGAATTTCCCCAAAATCAAGATTGTTTTCTGTTTATTCATGTATTAGTCATCTGGTCTTTAGATAAGAATACAACATTGCTTCGTCGGGCTTATGAAGCCCTAAAACCGGGAGGTTCCGTCGTTATTTTTAACATGATGACATCCGATGAAGAAGACGGCCCCCTGATGGCCGCCCTTGATTCATCCTACTTTGTCTCAATTCCGCACGAGGGGGGGATGATTTATTCTTGGAGTGACCATGAACAATGCTTGCGGGATGCGGGATTCACCCAAATGAAGCGAATTTATTGTGATTTTTGGGCGCCAAGCGGTATTATTGTCGCCACAAAATAGTCTTGGACTGTTTGAACGTTTAGCTGAAGCTAAACTAATTTAGGGAATGTTTTCCGATTGATGAGAGGCGATACATCTAACGATAAAAACATTCCTCCTTTTCCAAATATTGACTCATTAAAGTTGGCTTATGACACAGGTTGAATCATTAAAAATACCGATCTGGATGCAGAGAATTGAATACATCACTAATCCAGTTAGCTATTGGGAAAGGGCTTACCGAACCTATTCAGATGGATTTTGGGCAAAGGGAATCGATTTTGGTCGCCCTCTGGTGGTCTTTTACACACCGGAAGCGGCTCAACAAATTATTGAAAACCGTCATGGGCATTTGACTACGACTGCATTTGACAGTGAACTGAAGGCAATCTTTGGAGACAGTTCTTTTTTCACCCTCGAAGGTATGCGTCATCAACAGGTGCGAAAGCTGTTGATCCCAAAACTTCATGGCAAGTGCATTCACTCCTATGGGCAGTTAATTTGTGACTTAGTGAATGATGTCATGCAAGCAGTACCCGCCCATCAACCTTTTTTGGTTTGGGAGACGGCGCAAGAGATATCCATGCAAGTGATGATTAAGCTCTTGTTTGGCTCCTATCAGCAAGAGCGCTATCAACAAATTAAACGCTTGATGGTTGAGATGATCGGTTTATTTGCCTCCAACATTGTAGGTATTCCCTTATTTTTTCGATTCTTACAACAGGATTTTGGCTCATTCAGTCCTTGGGGAAAGTTTCTTAAGGAACGTCAGCAAATGCAAGAGTTAATCTATAGCGAAATTGCGGAACGTCGCAGCCATCCTGACTTAGAAAAACCCGATATTCTCACCTTATTAATGTCGGCGACGGATGAACAGGGAAACTCTCTAACAGATGAAGAATTATTAGGTCAAGTCTTATCGCTGTTGTTTACTGGAAATGAATCAACCGCAGCGTCTATTGCTTGGTCTTGGTATCGGGTTTATGGCGATGCTGAAATTCAAGCCAAATTATTGGCAGAATTGAATAACTTAGGTAATTCTCCTGACCCTCTTGAGATTGTTCGCCTCCCCTATCTCAGTGCAGTTTGTAATGAGACGTTGCGGATGTATCCTGTTACCATGTTTATGATTCCTCGGTTAGTGAAAGCAACCACTAAAATTAGCGATCGCACTGTCGATCCTGGAATGTTAGTGACTGTGGGAACCTATGTGATTCATCATCGCGAAGATATTTATCCCCAACCCGAAACCTTCAAACCAGAGCGTTTTCTAAATCATCGCTTTTCTCCCTATGAATTTTTGCCCTTTGGTGGGGGAATGCGAGGGTGTATTGGAGGAGAAATAGCCCTTTATCAACTAAAACTGGCTCTGGCGATGGTTGTTTCTCGCTATCAGCTAGAACTAATGAATCATCGTCCCGTTTTTCCTCAACGCCGCAATACTGTATTAATGCCAACGCAGCTTAGGATGAGAAAGCACGTTGCTTGAAGCGGGATGAAATCTGATTTTTAATCTCAATTACAACAACAATGACTCCAAGATGAACCGCGATCATAATGAAAACTCATTTCTTAGTTCAAAGGCGTATCTCTCAGCGTTATTTGGCTTTGCTCAATGAAGAGAGGCAAAGACGATTAAAAGCGATAAAAACCCATTTAATTGACCATCCTAATGCCCCTTTATCTAAGGAAAATTTAATCTTTACCCTTGTAGATTATATTCCTATACTGCGGCTATTGCGACTGAGAAAAACCGTTCATCCCCAAGAAACATTAGGAGATAATGTTGAAAACTATCAGGTCTTGTTTCCTCCTGAAAGAATAGAGTTTGGTGTTAATGAGATTGACCGAGATTTTCTCAAGATTTGTCTTTATTACAAAAAAGATTATTTTGAGCGCTCGGAAATATTTGTATGTGATGTGGTTCCCGCCTATGTACATATGGGTTTAGGAACTATCTGTACAAAAGACTTTAGGGTAATTGTTGATTCAGGTATGCAGTATAGAGTTACAATTGCCAGATGGAGGCTTGCGTACTTTGATCGCCTGAAACTTCTCTGGTCGCAACATTTACCGATCGCAGCCCTCTACATTTTTTCACTTTCAGCCGAAAACTTTTGGCACTTTCTATATGACTCCATCCCCCGAATTTATTCGGCTATGCTTGCAAGACCCAATCAAAAATTAACAGTTCTTGTACCCGACACTTTGCCGAATTCGTTTAAAGAACTTTTATCCTGTGTTTTACCCGAAAATTTTGACACGATATCGGTTCCACAAGGCTCTTGGGTTAAAGTAGACCGTTTGATTATGCCCTCTTATGTCAGTCGTTGTGAAAATGGATTTTTGCCTTCTGAGTATTACGAATATATTAGAAACTGTGTGTTCAAGAAATTTGATCTCGCGACCGTTGAAAATCCCACTGAACGCATCTATATTTCCCGCGCCCATGCAAAACATCGCAGAGTCTTGAATGAAGATGAAATTATTCAGTACCTAAATAACTATGGATTTAAAGTGGTTTTTCTTGAAAAGATGTCGTTTAGAGAACAAGTGAAACTCTTTACTCAAGCGGAAGTTATTGTAGCACCTCACGGTGCAGGTTTAGCAACGACTCTATTCTCAGGAAAAATTAAAATATTAGTTTTGTACCCCGAAAGTTCTCCTACACCGTTCTTCTTTACCCAATTTAAAGGGCTTGGTCAAGAACATTACTTTATGACGCACGATCAGTTTGATGAGAATGCTGATTTTAAAGTAGATTTGTTTGAATTCAAGCAGGTCTTGCATGGACAGATGAAATTGCAACCCAAGTCAGACTATTCACATTGTGTTTAATTAATAAATTATCATGGATAATATTACATCAACTCAAAATGGAACAGTAGTAGAAAATCGCCCAGTTATCTGTATAGTAGGGACTTTGAGGGCAGTCAATTTAACGTATCAAAACTTGATTGAAAAAGTCATTGAGCCTTTAAATGCTGATTTAGTCTTCTGTGTATCTCGCATGAGTTCTGAAGATGAAGCTTCTCTAGACAAATTTAGAAATTATAATATCGTTGACATCTGTATCTACGAAGATGGAAAAAACGGATATCAAGACTTTTTAGAAAACTTTTGCAATCAACTCACTCCCGAACAACAGAAACAATGGCATAAATACTTTGAAATTGAAGGAAATTGGCTAGGAGGAATAAAGGGGCGTAGAGGTTCAGGCTTTCATTTGAATTTCAATTATTGGAAACTCTGGGATAGACTACAAGCTTTGAAAAACAGTGGTTCTGATTATCAGAGATTTATAATCACAAGAACAGATTTATTATGGCTGGTAGAACATCCACCCTTAAATTTACTCGATCCAAAATTCGTCTGGATACCCACAGGAGAAAATTACAACGGCTACAACGATCGCCATGCAATTTGTAGCACCCAAAATGTTGAAAATTACCTCAGTATATTTGCATCGATGATTAGCTTAAAAGCCTTGAATTATATCTATAACAATCTAGATGAAAATAACTTAAATCACGAAAGACATCTTAAGAGTCATTTAGACTATTGCGGAGTAGAAGTTGCTAGCTTCAAAAATGTCGCTTATTTAACCGGAGACCCAGAAAGTCTGACGAACTGGGCTTCCGTAAAAACCAAATTAATTGACGAAAAAGAGTATGCTTACAAATATGAAAAAGAACTCTTAAGTTCCCTCAAACATATGAAGGAATTCAAGAGTCACAAAAATTGGAAGATGATGTTGTTTGATGAAGCGAAGGAGAATGATCAGTAAAAGAAGCCTTAATCTTTGAAATTTGGTTTTGAACTTAAGTCAAGTCGTGCTAACTATTACGATAACGCTCTAGATCTAAAATGTCTATTAATGAAATGATTAAGAAGCAACTGAAAACGGTTGTAGAACAAGAAATTAGCGCAGTGGTAAAACTCCATGAAACTATCGATGATTCCTGGTCACAAGCTGTACTAACGATCCGAGACTGTAAAGGTAAAATAGTCGTTTCTGGAGTGGGAAAAAGCGGTAATATTTGCCAGAAGATAGCGGCTTCATTTACATCGACAGGAATGCCTTCAATCTTTGTTCATCCCACAGAAGCCAGTCATGGAGATTTAGGTTTATTAGATAGCAGAGATGTTCTGATTATACTCTCCGCTTCCGGTCAAACCACTGAGCTATTAGACATAGTACAATATGCTTCACGCCTAAAAGTACCCATTATTATCGTCACTAAAAATCAGACTAGCTCCTTAGCCCATTTTGCAGATATTATCTTACAAATTCCTAACTTTCCAGAAGCCTGTATTAACGGTTTAGCGCCGACAACATCAACAACCTGTCAACTTGTCTTAGGTGATGCGTTAGCTATAACTGTGATGTCTTTACGAGGTTTTACATCGGATAATTTTAAGGAACTTCATCCAGGGGGAAATTTAGGTGCATTACTTGTTCCCGTGAAGAATATAATGTATGTAAACGAAAAAATGCCTCTAATTGACTTGAGCGCATCCATTAAAGAAGCCATTATCGAAATGAATTCTAAAAGCTTAGGATGTGTTGGTATTGTTAATCATCGAAATCAATACGTTGGGATTTTCACAGATGGAGATCTTCGTCGAAGTTTGGAAGCTGAAGTTTCTTTGGAAGAACCTGTTAGTCAATACATGACCCCCTCACCTTTATCTATTTCCCCTGAGATGATGATTTCAGAATTACTCATGTTTTTCAAAAATAAAGGAGTACCTAATGTTTTTGTTGTCAAAGACAAGATACCAATTGGGATTGTTCATGTCCATCAATTAGCTTCGATTTCAAATATGAATGTACCAAAGATTATGCAAACATGATATAGTAAGTATTCAAACCTCTGTTGAGATAATGGAGCGTCAATCGTGAAGCTACAGGAAATTCCCTGGGTAATTGTTCAGGCAGGTGGCCAAGGAAATCGATTAAAACACTATACTTGGAATAAACCCAAGTGTTTACTTTCAGTTGCAGGTCAACCCCTCATCTATCATTGTTTTGATCGCTTTCCATCGGCTAATTTTCTAGTCATAGGAGATTATCTTTATGACGTTTTAGACAAATATCTAAGGGTTTTTCCACCCCAAGCTTCCGTGAAGTTAATTTTAGCAGAAACCAAAGGAACGCTCTCAGGTATTGATCGAGCCTTAACCTATATTACGGATAACGATCCATTTTTATTAGTCTGGTGTGATTTACTGTTTGAAAAAATACCTAATATTCAGATTGATGGACAGAACTGGATTGGCCTTAGTCGTTCTTTCAAATGTCGCTGGTCTTATGATAACAGTGGAATTTGTGTAGAGAAAGCTTCAACAGAACGAGGAATAGCCGGATTTTTCGTATTTCAAAATAAAGCCATTCTCAAAGATATCCCATCATCAGGAGAGTATGTTCGTTGGCTCTCTCAACAACCTATACAATTTAACGAAATTTTTCTTGATAATACCTATGAACTCGGAACTGTAGATAATCTCACAGAATATCAAGCAACAAAACTCGTTAGTCGTTTCTTTAACTCGGTGGAGATTTCAGAAAATAAAGTCATCAAAAAAGCACGAGTTCAAGAATTTGAGAAATTAATTGATAGAGAGTGCAATTGGTATCGCGTTGTTCACTCACTTGGATTTGATCGTACCCCAACCTTACTGTCTGAACACCCGATGACTATCTCTAGAATTATCGGGTCACATCCTTTTGAGTTAAAAGTTGACTTTCAGCAAAAAAAAGAGATTCTGACTGACATTTTTCAAACTTTAACTCGGCTCCATCATTGCGTCCAAAAAGTTGCTGACCCCAAAGTTATAAGAGAAGTTTACCTTCAGAAAACTTATAGTCGTGTTAATAGTGTTGCTCAACTCATTCCTTTTTTCGACCAGCCAACAATTCAAGTCAATGGTTTGTTCTGTCGAAATCCCTTTCATACTCAATATGAAAATTGGTTGTCTCAACTTGTTGATGAAATTCAAGTTGATGAATTTACACTTATTCATGGCGATCCGACTTTCTCTAATATGCTGATAGATCATTACAACCAAGCTTGGCTAATCGATCCTAGAGGTTACTTTGGTTCAAGCTTGCTGTACGGCGATCCGATGTATGATTGGGCAAAATTGTACTACTCAGTTGTCGGAGATTACGATTGTTTTAACCGTCGTCAATTTCAGCTTAAAATTATCGGAAAACAAGTTTATCTTGATATAAAAAGTAATGACTGGAAAGATTTAGAACCAATGTTTGCGGAAAAATTGCCGACACAAATGCCTGTTATTCGCCTGTTACATTCTTTGATTTGGCTCTCATTATCAGGATATGTAAAAGATGACTATGACTCAATACTCGCTAGTTTTTATAATGGATTATATTGGTTGGAGACTGTGGTAAGATGACAGAATTAGTCTTAAGTTGTTTACCCAAAACTTGGTTAATCGACATTGATGGGGTTATCCTTAAACATAACGGCTACAAGCAAGATGGTGAAATTTTACTCCCTGGAGTTAAGAAATTTTGGCATCAAATCTCTCAGGAAGACTTTGTTATTCTGCTCACCGCCCGCACAGAAGAAATGCGTGAAGCCACATTGTCTTTATTAGATAACCACGGACTGCGCTATAATATTGCCATTTTTGGTGTGCCTACAGGAGAACGAATTTGTATCAACGATAAAAAAGCCTCTGGGCTGCTCACCAGTTATGCTGTAAACTTATGGAGAGATGTAGGATTAGATAGTTTGAAAGTTGTAAAAAATCCAGACCTTTGATATCAAGCAAAATTAGGAAGAAGCTTTTATGAATAATTCTCAACCTGAAATTGACAAGCTTTCCCAACCCGATAACTCACTGACTTTGGAAACAAGAACACAAAAGCAACGTGAGATTTATGACGCCTTTGAGAAATTTATTTTTAGTGATGATACGAAAATATTAGCCAAGCTAGTTGCCCGAACCCTGCTTTTTGAACAAATTATTAATGTTCCAGGGGATATAATAGAAGCTGGAGTCTATAGGGGAAGTGGTATGTTAACTTGGCTAAAACTTAAAAAAATCCTCGCACCAAACGCTCTAAAAAAAGTGATAGGATTTGACTACTTTGATACAGAATCGTTACTAAATTCTTTATCTGGACAAGACAAAGCTTCCATGAAAAGTCTATTTGAGGTGAGAGGCTACCAACATGAAGAAGGAGCAGAAAGATTTGTGCATGATCTAATTGCTAATGCGGGGTTTGATCGAAGCAGCTATGATATCGTCAAAGGTGATATTTCACAAGTTGCTCAAGAGTTTGTTGATCAAAGACCGGGTTTAAAAATATCCTGTTTATATCTAGATTTAGACTTACAATATCCCACCTATCACGCCTTGAATGCCTTTTGGGACCGAGTATCTGTTGGAGGGATGGTCGTATTCGATGAATATGCCTATCATCAATGGTCAGAAGCACGAGGAGCCGATCAATTCTTTGAAGAAAAGAATATTCAAATTCAAGCCCTTCACTATCCTTGTCCCACAGCTTACGTTATTAAACATTAAACCGACCACCCTAAAAACTAATGGATGAACAAAACTGGCAGATAAAACAGCAACTCGTGTCCTATTTTCAGGGCTTGACCTCTGAAAGTTACAAACTTCTAGATATTTTAAAGTTATCCTCTGATATTCTTCCTCTAGAAACATTATTACCTGATTTATCAAATAAGCTTGCTCGTTTAAAAGCAAGTATGATAGAAAACTATAAAAATCTCAATCGTCCCCAGTATAACGGGAGTCAAGCACAAACCGAGCTAGGAGTGGGGATGAATTCAATCGGGATGTTGTCAGATCGACTCTCGACCTTAATAATTAAGGAGTGGTGCTTACGCAACAAGAACAACCCCAATCCAGAGAAGGCAAATGACTTATATCAAACTCACACGATGGACATTATTCATGCTTTAGCAAACGCGAAGCCTGGTAGTTCATCAATGAATACCAAGATAACTCATCATCAATCTGATGTAACTGCTCATTCATGGGAAGAAGCATTTTACGGTCTGCTTTCAACCAATATTGTGAATTGGGAATCTCAAGAAATTTTATATATTAAAGATATTACCACCTTGCCTTGCGAAGAGTTACGAAGCTATATCGCTTGGTTTTCATCTGGGAATATTCAGAGAAACGAATATATACAATATTGTGAAAAGTTTTATTGGCGTTGAAATTAACTTTTAACTAGGAGTAATTATTCATGGATAGCACAACTCAAATAACAGCACGGCTAAAAACAGATGAGTATGAAAACTTTGATATTCGTCCTCTAGCTGGACGGATTGGGGCAGAAATACTCGGACTCGATCTGAGCCAAACTCTCAGCGATGAAACCGTTGATAACATTCGCCAAGCATTAATCAAATATAAGGTAATTTTCTTTCGACGGCAGCAGCTTACCGAGGTTAGTCAAGTTGCCTTCGCCCGACAATTTGGGGTTGTGACCACTGCACATCCAATGCTTCCATCTTTGCCGGGTCATCCAGAGATCTTAGAATTCGACTATGGACGCATGGATAACCGCACAAACCAATGGCATACAGATCTAACATTTCTTGATCGTCCTCCCTTGGCTTCAATTTTGCGTGCAGTTGAAATTCCTTCAGTCGGGGGAGATACACTATGGGCAAACACGGTAACAGCCTATCAAG
This sequence comes from Limnoraphis robusta CS-951, assembly GCF_000972705.2. The sequence continues at coordinate 44,553 of NZ_LATL02000123.1, forward strand.
ATTTGCCTGCACCCTTGCGTAGCTTGGCTAACGAGCTTTGGGCCGTTCACAGCAATACCTATAATGACTATGCCGCAGCAACGGTGAATATCTCTCAAAAGCGACAAGAATTGGGTAAAGTTTTCACCTCCACTGAATACCAGACATTGCATCCAGTCGTTCGCGTGATTCCAGAGTCGGGTGAACGGAGCCTGTTTATTGGCGCTTTTGTGCGTCAGTTTCGAGAACTTTCCGTAGATGAGTCAAGACAAATCCTGAAGATGTTGCAGTCCTACATCATGCGTCCTGAAAATACTGTCCGTTGGCGTTGGGAACCGGGGGATATTGCCTTTTGGGATAACCGAGTCACCCAACACTATGGAATCGATGATTTTGGTTCTCAGCCCCGTCGTGTTCAACGGGTAACAATTGCAGGAAACTTACCTGTTAGCATTGAAGGCATCGAAAGCAAGTCAGTTAAGGGGGATTCATCTGCCTATAACAGACTGAACCCGGCATAAATTTCGCTATTTAATGACGTAACAAAACCATTTTCTACTGTTCGAGGTTTGTTTAATGGCTGCCTTCTCCCAGAAGAATTTAATATTTCTAATTTCTCAGCCTCGTGCTGGTTCTACCCTGACTCAGAGGATTTTAGGAAGCCATCGAGAAATTTATACGGTGTCTGAACCTTGGATTATGCTACATCCTCTTTACGCACTGCGTAGGGATGGACATCAAGCTGAATATAGTGTTCAAAATAGTCAGAAAGCACTCGATAACTTCTTGAACTTACACCCCGAAGGTGAAGATGCTTATTTTCAAGCTGTACGACAAATGTCTTTGAATTTATATGAAGGATTGCTTCGAGGATCAGACAAAAAATATTTTTTAGATAAAACTCCAAGATATTATTATATTCTGCCCGAGCTATACAAAACCTTCCCTGATGCTAAATATATTTTACTGATTAGGAATCCCCTAGCTGTTTTGTGTTCTATCTTCAACACTTTTGTTCAAGAGGATTGGTGGAAAATACAGTATTATCAGGATGATTTACTAAAAGCGCCGGGTCTGATTGCACAAGCATTGCTTAACTTTCAGGGCAACAGTATAGTATTGAGATATGAAAACTTACTGAGTAACCCAGAAGAAGAAATTCAAAAGGTTTGTAGTTTCCTTAATGTTTCTTTTAATGCGGAAATCATTAGCTACGGTAAGTCTTTTTCTGAGAAATGGCAGTTTGGAGACCAATCTCTCATTCACCAGGAAACCAAACCGAGTTCCGATCAGATCAATCGCTGGCAAGAAGATTTACAGAATCCAATCTTTTGGCAATCTGCTGACAATTATCTAGAGTTTTTAGGAGAAGATTTGCTGAGGAGTTTAGGTTATTCTTACACAGAACTAAAAGATCTGCTGGAGAGGCTCAAACCAAAAAGTGAGGTGATTCTTCCCCCGGCACTGCAAGAGTTTTTCTGTTCAGCGAGTCTATTTTTAGATCCATCATTACAGCCTTTTCTGGGAGTTGTTGGAGCAACGGCACAACTTTATGACACTTACTTAAATTTTGGCAGAGTTTTGTTAGAAAAAGATCGGGTTGAACAGGCACTCAAATATATTCATATCGCTTTGCAAGTAGCTCCTTCAGTACCGGAAGCTCACTATCTAATGGGCGAAGGATTTTTACGTTTAGGTAAGCTGGATCAAGCCGTTTCTGCTTATCAAAAAGCTGTTCAATTGAGTTCGGAAAATCAGAGAAGTCAGCTAGATTCTGCCAAGCTTGCACTCCAGCAAGCACTGCAACTGAATCCAACTCATCAAGCGATCGCCGATCTACTGGAAACTCTAAATGCAAAATAAAAATCAAAGAACACCCCCTGTGCAGAATTTTTTAACTTAAGTAACTTTGACATCATATAGCGTTTCAATCCAAACCCTCGCACCACATCTAGGACTATTGGGACGATAGACGACCCGACATCCTCCCAGTATTTCTACCTCATTGCCATAAATATTGATATTACTCTTTGTTGGTGAATCTACCAAGGGCGTTGATGGCTGATTGTCTGGGAAGAAGTGGGTTTCCTCACTCGGGTCGCACCACTTCTTAACTGTAATCACAGGCTGTTGAAGATTTTGTTTTTGATTTTCTCTAATTTTATGAGAGTTAACATGAATGATGGTTTTCGCAGGGGTTCTGGGATTACGCCAACGGGGAGCCGGACCTCTTTTGCCTCGTTTAATAATCGGTCTGCCATTAAATAGAGGGATTAACCACATCTTCCCCGTCTTGTAAGCCCCTTCGACTCTACCTGCTATCAGAAGGACTCTTAGACGAGCCGTAGAGATCTTCAAAATGTGAGCAGCTTCTGTAGTACCGATGATCATTGAATTAAAACGGAATCGTAATAGTTTTAAGTAAAATAGTAATTCGAGTAATTTAACTTACTTTCCTCACTTTAGTATCAATCGATCTTCAATGGGTTCTATACGAATCTACACAATTTTAATATATCTACGTCGAATCAAGTGGCCGAGAGTATTTCTCCGACTTCTGCCTGGGGTAATAGCAATAGTAGTCGTCTTCCAAGGCTGCGTCCCTAATTGGTTCATAACCGAAACTGACAAAATTCCTCATCTAGTCACTAGCGAACTGAATAGTCCAGCCACCTTCAACCCCGTTATGAGCCTCGATCCCCATGCGATGCTAGGGTTGATCTATGAAGGACTGATTACAGAAAATGGAGAAACAGGAGAACTAGAACCCGGCATCGCCGAGTCTTGGAGAATTTCCGACGACCAACAACAGATTATCTTTAACCTCCGCTCGGACGTGCGCTGGTCAGATGGAGAGCCACTTACAGCAGATGATGTCGTCTTTAGCTTCAATAAAATCTACTTTAACGAAAACATTCCTAACGGGGAGCAAGATGTTTTTCGGATTGGTCAAGCCGGGAAGTTTCCCCAAGTTCGCAAAATTAGTCCCAACCAAGTCAAATTTATCAGTCCAGAACCCTTTGCTCCCCTGTTGCGGTATGCGGGGAAAGTTAAGCTGTTACCCAAACAGGCCTTAGAAGATACTGTCAATACAACTGATGAAAAGGGCTTGCCCGAATTTTTATTAGCCTGGGGAACCGATACCCCGCCAGAACAACTGATTACCAATGGCCCCTATCGCCTGTTGAGATTCCAACCCGAAGAGCGAATCATTCTGGAGCGCAATCCCTACTATTGGCGCAAAGATGATCAAGGCAACCCCCAACCTTATATCGAACGCATCGTAATCTCGATTGTCGGATCGACTGATAATGCACTGATACAGTTTCGTTCGGGTGGATTGGATATGATCAACCTTCCGAGTAGTTTCTTTTCACTGATGAAGCGGGAAGAAGAAAAAGGAAACTTCACGATCTACAACGGCGGACCGGCACCGGCTACCCATTTACTCACGTTCAATTTGAATCAGGCTACCCGTGAAGGAAAACCTCTGGTAGACCCGATTAAGTCTCGCTGGTTTAATACCCTGGAATTTCGCCAAGCGATCGCCCATGCCATCGATCGCTCTACCATGATTAATAATATCTTTCAGGGGTTAGGCACGCCCCACGATTCCCCCATCTATAAACAAAGTCCCTATTACCTCTCCCCAGAAGAAGGGCTACCCACTTACAACTACGATCTTGATCGTGCCAGACAACTGTTAAAGCAGGGGGGATTCCGATACAATAGTCAGGGACAACTGGAGGACGCTGACGGCAACCCTGTGCGCTTTACCCTGCTGACCAGTAGCGACAACCAAATTCGAGTCAAAATCGGAGTTCAAATTAAGCGAGATCTTGCCAACATCGGTATTACTGTAGACTTGCAACAACTTGAGTTCAACACTTTTATCACGAAAGTCTTAAAGACTCTTGACTGGGATGCACAGATCATGCACTTCGTCGGCGGAGGCGTAGAACCGGATAATGGCCGCAGAATCTGGTTCATCGATGGGAGTCTTCATACCTTCAACCAAAACGTCTTTTATGGCGATCCTTTGAAGGGAAGAGTGATTCCCGACTGGGAACAAAAAATCAGCGACCTCTATATCCAAGGTAGCCAAGAGTTAAATGAACAGAAGCGTCGAGAAATTTATGCTCAGGCTCAAATTCTAGCCCAGGAATATCTCCCCTTTATTTACCTTGTCAATCCTCTCTCGTTCTCGGCTATTCGCAATGATGTCAAGAATGTACGTTTCTCTGGGCTGAGTTGGAGATTATGGAATGTGTATGAGTTAAAACTGGAGAGATCTTCTTAAGGGAATTTAAGATGCTGACTATTAATACGAATCTCAAGGAACTCGCAAAAAGGAATGGATGGCTGTTTGAAGTTGTCACTCCCCCAAGCATTCAGATCAGTTATCCTTCAAAGACGATTGAAGAAGATATCCTCTACGTTATTCAACATTGGGCCGAACTTCTAACACAGCCGGCTGAAGAACGCACTAAACTCGGTAGAGAAGAATATTTTTATCATCTTCATTGCGTCACCAATTACGAAATAGACGAGACTTTTCTCTGTGTTATTCCCAATGCTTTTATTGTTAACAAAATGGGACTAACTCTGACTTCTGATATGGAAATTATCCGTCAATCTCTAGACGGTCAAAATAGGACTATTAGTTTAAATCCAGAACCCATAAAAAAAAGGTTGGAGGATAACAAAATAATTTCGGGAACATATGTATCTCTTTTGTCTTTCTACACCTTAAATTTTGCTCACTGGTTGATGGATGGCTTGCCAAAACTTTCTTTAATTGCATCACTCAATGATAGCGTAAAAGCCGATTTAAAGTTTATTATTCCTGATGCTTCACCCCCTTATATTATAGATTCTCTAAAGCTATTAGGAATTCAAGAAAATCAAACTATTCCCGTTTCAGAAAAAGGCATCCAAGTCGAAAAATTGATCCTTTGTCACGCAGCACAAAATCCAGGTAGACCCAGTAAGAAGCATATTTTAACAATACGAAATCAATTGCTTGATTCTGTTCTGGTTAATCAAGATAATGACTTAGCTTCTAGACGGCTGTATATTTCTCGATCTCAATCAGAGCGAAAAATAGTTAACGAACAAGAGATCTTACAGGTTTTGAAAAATTATAACTTTGAAGTCATACACTGTGAAAGAATGAGCTTCGCTGAACAGATCAGAATTTTTTCAGAGGCAGAGGTTGTCCTGGGTTCTCATGGAGCCGGGATATATAATCAAATTTTTTGCCGCTCAGGGACAACTATCATAGAAATTTATAACAAAGACTACTGGCATCATTCATCTCGAATCATTTCCAGTTTTCTGGGACATACTCACTGGCATATTTTTGGGGAGAATGTCAGTTCAGATTGGCAAACATGGGTAGATCCGTTGAAGCTAGAGAAAGTATTATCTCTGGCTTTATAAAGATATCACGCGAGTCAAACGCCCATTATTCCAAACGTTTTGAAAGTTTTTGTACGGGTTTGCCTGATTTTCAGTAAAATGATAAATGACTGTTTGTATACCTCCATCTGTGAGAGGGACAATTTAATTATGCAATCGATTGGATCTTCTCAAACATATAGTTCTAGTCAAACTAATCTAAATCAAACTGAGCAGAAAGTCTCTTTCTTCGAGAAAGAAGGCTTTGTTGGCCCGTTTACGCTGGGTCAAACTGCTAGTTTAGTTGCTCTGCGTGATGCAATGAGTAAAGAGATAGAAAACTCTCAAGCTCAAGACACTTCCACTGAGTCCCCTCAAAGCCCTGTTATGGATCGCAGGATAGCTCATATTACCTCTAAGTTGGTTTATGACCTGTCTACAGAACCTCAGATTTTGGATGATGTTGCTGATTTTCTAGGCTCAAATCTCCTGTTTTGGATGGCAGAAACGATAGTCAGAGAACCAGGGCATGATGGTCATATTGTCAAAAAGACAGGTCAAATTTGGCATATAGATGTCATCAATGGTTGGATCAAAGGGGTTCATACCTCTATTGCTGTGACCGATATGACCATGAAAACGGGTTGTCTCCTCGTTATCCCCGGAACCCACAAATATGATGCAGATCTTCCGGCTTTAGAAGAAGCAGGAGAGTGCGATCTCACCGATGCGAGTAGTCTGCTGAGGTTAGCCGATCGGATGCACCCAGAAAACGCACCTCATCAAATTAAAGCGATAGAAATGAAAGCAGGTCAATACTGCTTTACAAGAGGTGGAATTTGGCATGGTGTTAGTCGAAATAATGACACTCGAACTCGCTTTGGTCTTGTGGCTCGCTTTGCAAGACCTGATGTTGAAATCAAAAATTTTGCTGGCAATCCCATTCCTTGCATTGTAGTACGGGGTGAAGACTCTCACCAACTCAATCTACTGAAAACCCCACCAGAAAAAGACTAAATTAGGATGGATTATCAGAGCTTCATCTCCCCTTCCACAACGATAGGGTTAGCTGTAACCCTTACAGTTGTTTGTTGTTGGGGCTTGGTATGCTACTTTCGCGGACAATCCTCAAGCCAGTCAATTGATTGTAAGAAAACAGATATTTCAAATTCAGTTTCCCCCCTTCGTCAAGCGATCGCACGCTTTACTCAACTTTTCTCTGTGGATCGTTGGATGCCTGCATCTGAGAAACTTCAGCACATCCCCTCTCAACTGAAAGATTCCTCACCCTGGCAAGGGCATGAACTGTCTCAGAAAGATCAGAAGGTCAACTTCGGTAATTGGAGTTTATTAGTAAAAGAGTTCACGAGTCGTTTTTACTTATTCTTCAGATACGTCTGGATTTACTGGTCTCCTTATGTGGTTATTGCGACAGTTAGTGCTATCTGTTTGATGGGTATACCTGCGTACCAACTCGTTGCTGCTCATAAGCTAGGCAGGGCGATTGATCAAGGAGCCACTGTGTTGATCAGTTCAGCAATCCAACTGGCTATTCTATTACCTATAGCTTTTGGCTTATACATATTAGGGAGTCGTTTATCGGCTCGCGTTTCTAGCCGTGTTGCCAATGATATCCGACACGACTTGTTTGTCAAACTGCAAACCCTTTCACAAAACTTCCATAAACAGGCTCGACTCGGAAATTTGTTAACTCACTTTTCTGTAGATATTTATAAAATAGAGCCGATTTTAGGTCAAGAAATGGTTCGCAGTGTCGGTGAAATCGTGATGATCCTCGTCAATGTGGGGATGATGATTCGCATTAGTGGCACTTTAACCCTACTGGGTACTTTGCCTATGGTTATAATGCTACCCATTACTCTGTATTTGACGGTTAATATGACTCGGCGAGGTCTGGATGCCATTAACCAGAATGCCTTAATGGTGGATGCGGTACAAGAGGGAATTCGTGCCAGACCGACGATCTCAGGATATGGCTTACAGGCTTTATTTACAGGTTATTTTAGTGATGAGTTGAGAAAACTTGAGGACAAGAAAACCGAGGCTGTATTCAGCTTTCTTGTGTTTAAGTATGCAGTCACATTCTCCGCTTATTTGCTTGATGCTTGGGTGATGGGAATTGGAGGCGTTTACGTTCTCTCCAACCAAATTACGCTTGGAACCTGGATCACTTTCTTCACGATTTCTCATAGTATGTATGACCTCTTAGGTCAATTGGTTAATATGCGGATTGGTCGCTGGTTTGAAGCCAGTATTGGGATGCAACGAATTGACGAGGTATTTAAGCAACAGATTGAAATTCTTGATGCTGTTGATGCTCATGCTTTGACTTCGTTTGAGAAGATAATTTGCTTTGAGCATTTATCTTTTAGCTATAACAATGCACAGCGTCAATTGCACGACATTAATTTGTCGATAAAAGCCGGACAATTTGTGGCATTTGTGGGTTCGAGTGGTGCGGGTAAGAGTACGGTGTTTAACCTGCTGATGCGTTTCTACGATGCCACTGAGGGACGGATAACGATTGATGGGCAGGACTTACGTCAACTGACGCAGAAATCTTTGCGATCGCAGATGGGGATTGTACTGCAAGAAACCTTTCTCTTCAACACCACGATTATGAATAATATCCGCATCGCTAAACCAGAAGCTACAGAGGAAGAGGTTGCTGCTGCTGCTCGTGAGGCCGAAATCCATGACTTTATTTTGAGTTTACCAGAGGGTTACCAAACCGTAGTTGGCGAAGCAGGAGGACAGTTATCTGGGGGCCAACGCCAGCGAATGGCGATCGCTCAAGCATTGCTTCATCGTCCGCCTATTCTGTTATTCGATGAACCGACCAGTAGTCTTTCGGCTGAGATAGCTGATGCGATTAATCAAACCATTACCTCCCTAGCTGGTAGACATACTGTGATTATGATTACTCATCAACTCAAAGCAGCGATGCCGGCAGACTGTATCTTTGTTTTGAATCAAGGTCGATTGGTTGAACAAGGAACTCACGAAGATTTACTCGCCGATGGAGGACATTATCGTTCCCTCTGGGATATTCAACACAACACTGAACAGAGGGAAGTATCTGCAAGTCAGCATCAATAGAGACTCCTTAAACAGATAATTTAGCTTCTGTTAATCGTCGGTTAATTTCTCGACGAACCTCACTTGAAACTCGATAACCTCAATCCTACCGTTCTAGCTTAATAAGCTGATTGTTTTACGACTTGTATTGTTCAGGCGAACTTTAGGGTTTTTTCCAGAGAGGATACTGTTGGCAGTAATCTGAGTGTGTTTCATGCCGGAAAAATATTAGAGAATGGAACAGTAATAAGTTGCGGTTGAGTCCGATGAAAAAATCTCCGATCAAAATTCTATTGGTAGAGGATGACTCCTTACTGAGTGAAGCTTTAACAAAAGTGTTAGAAGCCAATCACTATATTGTTGAGTTAGCAAGCGATGGAGAAGCCGGACTCAGCCTGGCAACACAGGTCGAATATGACCTAATTTTACTCGATGTACAGCTTCCTAAACAAGATGGAATTAGTGTCGTGCGAGAACTGCGATCGCACAGTTATTCCAAACCGATATTACTTTTAACCGCTAAAAATTCTGATACTGATATTATAGCAGGCTTTGATGCGGGTGCGGATGATTATCTCAGCAAACCTTACCAACCCGATGTTTTATTAGCCAGAATGCGAACCTTATTACGGCGAAGTGGTGCAATTTTACCTAAAACTTTACCTCAAAATCCATCGGATATGTTAACTTGGGGAAAGCTTTGTTTAGACTTACATTCGGGGCGAGTTACGTTTAATGATCAGGTGATTTCGCTCACCGCAACTGAATATAATTTGTTAAAATTGTTTCTGGGAAATCCTGAACGGATTTTTAGTCGTAATGCGATTTTAGATCGACTTTGGGGATTTGATAATGCTCCCACCGATCGCGCCATTATTACTCACGTTAAAGATGTCCGAAAGAAACTCAAAACAGGCGGTTTAAGCGAAGAAATAATCGAAACCGTTTATGGGATGGGATATCGCCTCAAACCTCGCCCCATAGCTGTATCCTCTGATGATAATACTTCAGAACATCATAGTCCTCAAAATAAGCAATTAAATCTTGACAAACTCCTGGAACGCTTTCGGGGTATGTTTAACGAACGAGTCGCTGTATTAGAACAGGCAAAAATCGCATTTTTAGCGGGAAATATAGAACCAGAATTACACCAAACAGCCCAACAGGAAGCCCATAAACTTGCAGGTTCAATGGCATCCTTTGGATATCCTGAAGCTTCAAAAATTGCCCGAACTCTCGAACATTTTTTGAGGAATAATCCTCCCTTTACGCCTGAAGAAATTACCCAGTTTTCCCAAGGAGTTACCGCGTTAAAACAAGAGTGGGCTAAACCTCCGATGCCTGCCAAAGCTTCTTTAGTGGCGATGGTTTCCAACTCTCAAGTCTTAGTCATTGATGATGATCAAGCCTTAACAGAACAACTGCAAAGCGAATCTATAGCCTGGGGACTTCACATCAAGATTGCACCCAATTGTAGCACAGCTCGTTCCTATCTTACACGTTCCACACCTGATGTTATTTTACTCGATTTAAGCTTTCCGACAACCGAAGAAGATGGATTAATCCTACTGCGAGAACTTACCGAAAAATTGCCCAATCTTCCGATTATTGTCTTTACGGGACGAGATAGCCTCGCCGATCGATTAGCCGTTTCTCGTTTAGGCGCCAAACAATTTTTACATAAACCCGCTACCCCTGAACAAATTTTTCAAGCCATTACCCGTGTTTTAAATAAAACTCAACCTTTAAGCGCAAAAGTCTTAATTGTTGATGATGATCCTGTTATTTTAACTCATTTATCCACAATATTAACACCTTGGGGTTTAGAAGTCATTCCGTTAAATGAACCCCAACATTTTTGGGAAAAATTACTGATAACTTCGCCTGATTTAATCCTATTAGATCTAGAAATGCCCGAAGTTAGTGGATTAGAATTGTGTCAAGTGGTGCGACAAGATACCCAGTGGGGAGATTTGCCGATTTTAGTAGTAACGGCTTGCACCGATGCAGACTCCCTGCAACAAGCCTTTAGTGCGGGTGCGGATGATTTTATTACCAAACCCATATTAGGGCCAGAACTTGTAGCACGGGTACTCAGTCGCATTGAACGCGATCGCAAAAGGTAGAAAAAATTTGCATGAAAAATCGTCAATAACTTATTAATAAAGTTGAAAACTTACATCTTAATGGTGAAATCATAGATATCATAGCAGTATAAAAGCCCAAGATAGACATTTTTTGTGAGAAAAATTCACCCTCTTTCTACCTTTGTGTCTTTGTGGTGTTTCTACTTTCTCTAATGAAGCGCTTTAGCGCAACAACAAACATGAAACCCAATCAACCCTTGCCTTACGCAGTTGCCCTGTGCTTAACAGCCATTGCCCTTTTACTGACACTCTGGCTAAAACCCCTTCTGTCACCAATTATTAGTCCGCTTTTTTACATCGCTATTATTATCAGTAGTTGGTATGGCGGTTTTCGACCCGGAATAGTTGCGGTTTTCCTGTCAACTCTAGCAATCAGTTATTTTTTTCGGGTTCCCCTTCATCAGAATTGGATAACAAACCCACAGGATCTATTACAGTTAACTCTTTTTCTGACTGTTGGGATGGTGATTAACTTTGTAACAGGAAATCTTAAAAATAGCAAAAAAAAGGTTGAACGACTCAGCCAACAATTAGCCCAAAAAAACGCCGAACAATTGCGGATGGCCCTGTCAGCAGCACAGATGGGACTATGGGACTGGAATCTGGTGACAGGAGAGATTAAATGGTCGCCGGAACATGAACAGTTATTGGGGTTAACTCTCGGTACATTTGATGGCAAATATGAGACATTTGATCAATGTTTGCATCCCGATGATCGCCCAGGATTAAATCAAGCCGTACAGCAGGCTTTACAAACTCGCAGCACCTACCACCATGAATTTCGGGTGATTTGGCCTGATGGTAGCATTCACTGGATGGAAGGACGAGGACACGCTTTTTATGATACCATCGGTCAAGCTGTGCGAATGTCAGGAACGATTTTAAATATTAATGAACGCAAGCAAGCCCAAATTTTACAGCAACAGCAATTTGAGCAACAACGCCTGATCCTGGATATGACACAACGTATTCGGCGATCGCTCAATTTACAGGATATTTTACAAACTACTGTTGATGAAGTGCGAGAGTTTCTTCAAGTGGATCGGGTGATTATTTTTCAGTTTAGTGTTAACTGGGGGGGAACCGTTGAGGTTGAGTCTGTTGTCGATCAAACAATGGCGATTTTACCTTTTGATATTTACGATCCTTGTATTGGGGAAAAATATGTTGAACCGTTTAAACAAGGTTTAGTGACGGCAAAATCTGATATTTACAAGGCTGATATTAGCCCCTGTCATATAGAATTTTTAGCACAATTTAAGATTAGAGCGAATCTGGTTGTCCCGATTCTCAAAGGTGAGGAATTATGGGGATTATTAGCGGCTCACCACTGTAGATCCCCTCGGTTGTGGGAAGATTCTGAAATTGATTTATTGAAACAAATCGCCTCTGTGGTTAGCATAGCGCTTCAGCAATCTGATTTATTTGAACAGGTACAGACTGAATTAACCCAGCGCAAACGAGCAGAAATTGCCCTACAACAACTGAATTCTGAACTTGAACAACGGGTAATAGAACGAACAACACAACTCACAAAACTCAATGAGCGCCTATTAGTTAGCTTACAGGAACAAGAACAAGCCTCCCAATTATTAGCAGAACAAGCGGAACTTTTAGACCTTGCCCATGATAGTATTATCACTTGGAATCTCAACTCAGAGATCACGTTTTGGAATCAAGGTTCTGAGTTCATGTATGGTTGGAAAAAAGCTGAAGCATTGGGACAAGAGACTCATACTCTTTTGAAGACACAATTTGATCAACCGTTAGCCGAGATACAAACACAATTGTTAGAACAGGGGTTTTGGGAAGGAGAACTGATTCATTTCACCAAAGATAATTGCCCAATAACAGTATTAAGTCGTTGGGTTTTGCAAAAAGATAATGCAGGAGAACCGATTAAGGTTCTTGAAATTAACAACGATATTAGCGAACGCAAACAAGCAGAATTAGCCTTACAACAATATAGCCGAGAAGTCGAAGATCTCTACAATAATGCTCCCTGTGGTTATCACTCCCTAGACGCAGCAGGAACAATCGTTAGAATTAATGATACAGAACTCAATTGGCTTGGCTATACCCGTCAGGAAATCCTACACAAAATCAAGTTTTTTGAGCTGATTACCGCCGCAAGTCAACAGGTTTTTCAGAAGAACTTTAACTGCTTTAAACAACAGGGTGTTATTAATAACATAGAATTTGAACTGATTACTAAAACGGGTAATATTTTATGGGTGAGTGTCAATGCCACAGCAATTAAAGATCAAGCCGGAAACTATTTGATGAGTCGTTCAACGGTATTTGATATTAGCGATAGCAAACAAACCGAAATAATCTTACAACAACAAGCCCGACAAGAACAGTTACTTTTTAGCATTACTCAAGCCATCCGCCAATCTTTGGATCTCAATATTATTCTCAATACGGCAGTTACTGAAGTGAGACAGACTTTACAAACAGATCGAGTGGCAATTTACCGTTTTAATCTAGATTGGAGTGGTGATTTTATTGTAGAATCAGTTCAGGAAAATTGGGTAAAATTAGTAGAAAATGGAATAAGCAAAGTTTGGGAAGACACCTATTTACAGGAAACAGAAGGAGGGCGTTTTCGCAATCACGAAAGCTTTGTAATTTCTGATATTTATAAAGCCGAACTTCAGCCCTGCCATATCGAACTTTTAGAACAGTTTCAAGCTAAAAGTTATGTTATCGTCCCGATATTTTCAGGAGAAAATCTTTGGGGTTTATTTGCTATTTACCAAAATTCATCGCCTCGAAACTGGGAATCATGGGAAGTCGAACTCCTAGAAAAAATAGGTAATCAACTGGCGATCGCTATTCAACAATCAGAACTTTATACCCAACTGCAAATCGAACTCCATGAACGCCAACAAACAACAGCTATATTACGAGAATCAGAACGACGTTGGCGATCATTGTTAGATCATGTACAGTTAATTGTTGTCGAACTTGATCTTCAGGGAAGTATTAACTATGTCAATCCTTTTTTCTTAAATATAACTGGATACACTCACGCAGAAGTTTTAGGAAAAAATTGGTTTAAAAACTTTTTCCGGGATTTAGAACAACAAAGGCTGCAAACGATTTTCTCGGAAATATTGACTCAAAATGCTCATCCCTATTATCAAAATTCAATTTTGTCGAAATCGGGCGAAGAAAAATTTATTGCTTGGAATAATACCCGACTGCAAGATTCACAGGGGAAAGTTATTGGTACGATAAGCATTGGCGAAGATATTACTGAACGACAAAAAATCGAACAAATCAAAGATGAATTTATTGGCATTGTTAGCCATGAACTCCGAACCCCATTAACGGCAATTCAAATGTCACTGGGACTCTTAAAAACCGGGATTTATGACAAAAAATCCGACAAGTTTAAACGGATGATAGAGATAGCCCTAATTGATACCAATCGCTTAGTCAATCTAGTTAATGATATTCTCGATTTAGAGCGTTTAGAGTCAGGGCGAACGATTCTCGAAAAAACCATTTTTAAAGCCGCAGATTTGATAAAACAAGCCATAGATGGAATACAAGCGATCGCCACTCAACAGCAAATTACCTTGACATTTACCCCCACCGATGCTGAAGTTTGGGCGGCACCCGATGCGATTATTCAAACCTTGACAAACTTACTCAGTAATGCGATAAAATTCTCACCAGCCCACTCTACCATTCATCTGACTGCTGAATCTCAAATCGACTGTGTTTTATTCAAGGTGAGCGATCAGGGGCGAGGTATTCCTGCTGATAAGCTAGAAACCATTTTTGGACGATTTCAACAAGTTGATGCGTCAGACTCCCGTGAAAAAGGAGGAACTGGCTTAGGATTAACAATTTGTCAGAGTATTATCGAACGACATGATGGAAAAATCTGGGTAGAAAGTCGTTTAGGTGTCGGTAGTACGTTTTTCTTTACTTTACCCTTACCCTCGGAGAATATCAGATGACAAACAGACAAATTCTCGTCGTTGATGATGAAGAACATCTCAGAGAACTGGTACAATTATGCTTAGAAGATCTAGCAGGATGGCAAACATTAACCGCCGGATCAGGAAAAGAATGTTTACGAATTTTACAAACAGAACAACCCAATGCTATTTTGTTAGATGTTTCCATGCCGGAAATGGATGGGTTTATGGTATTTGAACAGCTTCAGTCTAATCCCGTTACCCAATCTATTCCGGTTATATTATTAACCGCAAAAGTGTTACCCAGCGATCGCGCTAAATTTTCTCAGATGGGGGTAGCGGGCGTGATCACCAAACCCATCGAAGCCATGACTCTCACCGAAGAAGTTGCCGAAATATTAGGCTGGGGTTAGTAATGATTAAAAACCCGGTTTCTGCTAGAAACCGGGTTTTTGGGATGTGATCGCAACGGCGCTATATATAGCAGGTCGCGCTGGCTTGTTTACAAGGGTCAAGCCTTGAATGTTACCACCAAGACACAAAGACACAAAGAAGTTGTAAACATTAACCTGCTCATTGCTATAATTCCTCCCTGTTGCCTCCTTGATCACAAAGTTTTGTAACGAGGATCAAATCTTTACCAATTTTTTACCGTTGCTGTCTAGGCTGTTGTCATGTAGAGAACGGTTCTATCTAGATAAGGCGGTTGAGATGAGTTATTTTCCTGGATTAAACAGTGTCGTTGGTGAATCTTCGGATAGAAGTTTCAGCGACAAATTCTATTCACCCTAAGAAAATCCTCAATTTATGCCCCAAAATTTAATGCTTAACGAATACAATGAAGGCTTTATCAGTGGTTAAAATGACCACAAAAACGATTTTAGTGATTCACAACGAACAGAATACAGGGGATATCATCCAGTTATGTCTGACAGATTTGACGGGCTGGAAGGTGCAGTTGGCGAATTCGCTTTTAGAAGGACTACAACAAGTTAAACTCTATCCAGTTGATGCCATTATTTTGGATATTTGCTTCTGTGAAAATGAGGTATTCTTGATGGCAAAAAAATTGAGAATTCAACCCGAAACCGAGAGTATTCCTATATTACTCCCCACGATGCGATCCACATGGTTTGATTGGCAACTGCTCCAACAATATCAAGTTCAAATCGTCGTTGTCAATCCTTTCGATCTCCGCCAACTTCCTGTTAAAATTGCTAAAGTGTTGGGCTGGGATAGTGAACAGTTGTCAGTAACCAGTAACCAGTGACCAGTGTTGTAGGGGCAGGGCTGTTTCATTCTC
>NZ_LATL02000124.1 GCF_000972705.2 Limnoraphis robusta CS-951
GGCATCTCACAGATAGCTTAATCCGTTAAATCCTTATCCTATCTGTTTTAAATTGAACGATTTTATCAAAATTGTCGGCAAAAAATACCGGGCCAAAAGCGGTGCGATCTCCCGGCTTTGCAAGCCCCTAAAGGAAGCGCACCAATAAAAGGCTTTCCCAGCTTTAAAAAGTATCAAGTCAGAGCTTCTGTTGAATACAAGACATCGGGTTGGGTGCTTTCAGAAGATAGACGCTATTTAACGTTTTCTGATAAGTTTCAAGCGGGTACATTTAAGCTTTGGGGAAGTCGAGATTTGCACTTCTATCAACTCCAACAAATTAAACGAGTTAGAGTGATTAGAAGACACGATGGATATTATGCCCAATTTTTGATAGACCACACCAGAAAGGAAAACAAAGAACTCAGTAACAAACAAACAGGTTTGGATGTCGGTTTAAACCATTTCTACACTGATTCAACAGGTAAACAGGTAGAGAATCCCCGTTTTCTAAGAAAAGATGAGCGACGAATTAAAAAGCTGCAACGTCGNCATTTCTACACTGATTCAACAGGTAAACAGGTAGAGAATCCCCGTTTTCTAAGAAAAGATGAGCGACGAATTAAAAAGCTGCAACGTCGGTTATCAAGAACAAAAAAGGGAAGTCAAAACCGTAAAAAAGCCAGAAATCGGTTAGGAAGGGCGCATCTAAGAGTTTCACGCAGGCGTCAGAATCGGGTCTGTAAACAGGCTCAACACGTCATCCAGTCTAACGACTTGGTAGCGATTGAAAACCTACGGATACGCAATCTGGTTAAAAACCATCATTTAGCCAAGTCAATTAATGATGCTGCTTGGTACAGATTTAGAGAATGGCTAGAATATTTTGGGAGAATTTATGGGGTTCCGGTNCATCATTTAGCCAAGTCAATTAATGATGCTGCTTGGTACAGATTTAGAGAATGGCTAGAATATTTTGGGAGAATTTATGGGGTTCCGGTGATTGCCGTTGAACCTGCATACACATCTCAAAATTGTTCAAATTGCGGTGAAAAGGTTGTCAAAACTCTCAGTACCCGGACTTCACGAATGTCCTCACTGCGGGTATGTAGCAGACCGAGATGAAAATGCCGCCAAAAATATTCTGAAATCTGCATTAAAACAGTTAGCAAATACCGTCGGGCAGACGGAAATCAACGCCTCCCGAGAGACTGACCTCTGCTTGGACGGGGAAACCCAACCCTTGTAAGTCAACTCAACGAAAGAGGAAGCCCAAACAGTGATGTTTGGAATCTCCGTTGTTTACGACGGAGAGGATGTCAANACCCAACCCTTGTAAGTCAACTCAACGAAAGAGGAAGCCCAAACAGTGATGTTTGGAATCTCCGTTGTTTACGACGGAGAGGATGTCAACCTTCCCAATTAGCTGATCCAATACGCTTGGCACGAGAACTGCGAGACTTCTTTTGACGGCTGGCTCCCCGAAACTTGGCGTAGCGGGTTCCGGGGAGCCGTCAAGTAGAGGCTATTCTTTATCTTTTATAAAGAAGCTCTTCCGCAGCATTTTGAAATAACTGCGCGACATCTGCTGTTGAGATGCCAAGGCCATACTGATTCCTGTTTCTTGAGCTTTAAAAGCCGCATTCATCCAACTTTCTTGAAGATTTAAAGCCGCTTTCATCGGATTGAAGGCATCACTTTGCTTGCTTCCCCCGGGGAAACTTGCAATCGACATCTTTACAACCTGTTCTTGAAAATCTTTCAGGTTTTTCCGGTGTTGCTCAAATACATTAGTATCCATGAGAACTTTCTCCTTTAAAGGCTAATAGCCCCATCTTAATGAGGGGTGGACATATCATTTCAGTTTAGCTTTAACTAAACTTGATTGAATCTTACAGCAATCGTCAAAGGAATTGCAAGATATGGGACTAATGCTAGAGAGGCGGTCACTAGTGATGAATTATCAATTATCAATTATGAACGATCTGCTATTCCCTATTCCCCATTTTCCATTCCCTCCGAAAAGGTCACGGAAACCTCCACCGGTTGATCTTCTAAGCCAATATAACGGGCGCGAATGGTGGTTTTTGCTTGAACTGGCATTAACGGGGTAATCGTTCCCAGAGAGAGCAAATCTCCGGGCTGAAGGCGTATCCCTGCGGCTTTCAAATCATCCCGCAGCCACAATACCGCTTTTAAAGGATGTCCCAGTAAAGCCGAACCCTCACCTTGGGCTAATTCCTGGTCATTTTCATCAACTAAAATAACCTTAAAATTTCCTAAACGTTTTTCCCATTCGGGTGTAGCTGCAAGCGGGATCACTTTTCCCAAAACTCCTAAACGCGCACCCGCATTAATTGCGACTAAAGCGGCTGCATTGAGTTTAACATCGGGTTGATAAACTAAATCGGGCAGTTCGATAAAGGGAATCACTGCATCTAAACCTGCAAGCAATTCCTGGGGCGTCGTGGCTTCGTTAATGCTATCATTACCGACTCGAACGATTAAATCGGCTTCAAATTGAGGTCTAGCCCCAAAGTCCGCCGAAACAACAGCACCATTATCGAGTAACATCTGTTTGAGGAGAACACCCCGCACAGGATGAGAAACATTTAAACGTTGTTGGGCGATGGGATTTGTCAGGGCGGCTTTATAACCCACGATAGGCCCTAAATGGGGAATAAGGATCTTAATAAATTCTTTTTGTATGCTAATCCCTTGTTGTAGAGAGAGATTCTCATTGATCGCAGCAACAGGTTCACGTTTTAAGTAGGTATTTGCCAGTTGTTGCGCTAAACTGGAGTCTGTGGCAATTATTTCGGTGGAGAGGAGATCCGGTTCTCGTGCTGGGGTTAATAGCAGGCTATCCGATGTCGAGAATTTGTGAGGAGAGCGAATTGCGTTAGCCAAATTTACACAGACGAGGGTGCTAATACTAGCACAGACAGTAGCAATGGAGAATCGTAGCCACAGATTATTAAATCGAGTCAGCATTAGTTTAAACAGATGGATCAAACCAGTGAAGTTTCACCCGTTTGGGCGAGGGTTTATCCTCTCTATTGGGGAAGTCACTGCTGAGGTCTTGATTGTAGCTTATATATTGATGCTGATTGATTCTCACTGTTTCATCGCATCAGGGTGTGAGTGAATTTAACAAAAGTTTAGCGAAATTTGTGCATCTCGATTTCTAAAAATACTTAGAGGCTGTTTTGACGGGAGCAAGTCAGTTAAAAAGAGTCATATGAATATCAAACAACTCTTTCAATCTTTCAATCTACCAACTCTAGGCGTAACCTCTGCCTTATCAGTCGGTGTTGCCTTAACAACTTTAGCAAATGTGATTACAGTTCGCTCCACCTTAGCACTTCAACAAGCCCCCGAACCTCAAGCCATTCTCATGTTAGGTGGAAGTATAGATCGCGAAGAATTTACGGCCTCGTTTGCCAAACAGCATGATCATTTAGAGGTTTGGGTTTCATCGGGTGTCGATCGCCGCACCGCAACGGAGATTTTTCAACAAGCCGGGGTTGATCTGGGGCGGGTACATCTAGACTATCGGGCTGTTGATACGGTGACGAATTTTTCAACTTTGGTTGAAGACTTGAAAAAACGGGATATTTCTCATGTTTACTTGATCACTTCAGATTTTCATATGCCTCGGGCGACAGCCGTCGCATCAGTTGTCTTTGGCAGTCAAGGAATTGCTTTTACACCTGTAGCGATTTCTAGCCAAGATTATCCCTCAGAATCGGGTATTCGGATTGCGCGAGATCTGAGTCGGGCTGTTGTTTGGAGGTTTACGGGTTGGGCGGGAGAAAACCTCAATCCCCGTTATGCTTTACGAAGGGCGATCGCGGAACGAGATGCAGCCCCTTTACCGGAACCCAGTTAAAACGAATTCTACATCAAAAACTCAAAATCCCGCTCGGTGTCGAGTGGGATTTTAGAGATCTAAATACAAACTAAGGTTCTGTTTCTCATTAGCCAAGAGATGGCTTCTGTCTTACATGGCTGAACCAACACCCACATAAGAACCGTAGAAGAAGATACCAACAACGACTAAAACACCAGTTCCAGCAACGGTGGCTACTAACCACAACGGAATTCGAGCTTGTCCAGACACGGTTTTTTACCTCTTATTTCAAAACGTTACGGACTTAACGATCAACTAAATTGAGAATGATATTCCAGNAGCCAAGAGATGGCTTCTGTCTTACATGGCTGAACCAACACCCACATAAGAACCGTAGAAGAAGATACCAACAACGACTAAAACACCAGTTCCAGCAACGGTGGCTACTAACCACAACGGAATTCGAGCTTGTCCAGACACGGTTTTTTACCTCTTATTTCAAAACGTTACGGACTTAACGATCAACTAAATTGAGAATGATATTCCAGTTAGTTAAAGAAGTAACTGGAGAACAAAATACCCAGTACAAAAATCAAGAGTAAACCCAGATAAAGAGAAGTCCGGTTTAACTCGACGGGCTGACGATTCCGGTTGGGAGTACGATCCATAAAAACCTCCTAGCGTTGAATAAACTGCATTGCGGCGATCGCGCCTAAGAAAAATACGGTTGGGACAGCCAGGGTGTGAACAGCAAGCCAACGAANCTGGAGAACAAAATACCCAGTACAAAAATCAAGAGTAAACCCAGATAAAGAGAAGTCCGGTTTAACTCGACGGGCTGACGATTCCGGTTGGGAGTACGATCCATAAAAACCTCCTAGCGTTGAATAAACTGCATTGCGGCGATCGCGCCTAAGAAAAATACGGTTGGGACAGCCAGGGTGTGAACAGCAAGCCAACGAACGGTAAAAATCGGGTAACTTACTGGTTGATTGGGATTAGAACTGCTACTCATGTTATTAAACTCCTTATTTTAACTACTTCCCGGTGTATTCATCGATTTGTTGTTTACCGCTAAAGCGATCAGACACAATCGGAATTTCTTGACGTTCTTGAGTCGGGAAATACTCATCGGGACGGGGGGTGCCAAAAGCATCATAAGCCAAGCCTGTGCTGACAAATAACCAACCTGCAATAAACAAAGCGGGAATGGTGATGCTATGAATCACCCAGTAACGAACACTGGTAATAATATCGCCAAAAGGACGCTCTCCGGTATCACCTGCCATGGGTAATTCTCCTCAATTACAACGGTTTACAAATAAGGATGAGAGACTTGAAATTATACTACGTTTTGTGAGTGGGGTTGAAAAGCCAATTTCCTCTGCTTTTTAACAAAGGCTGGTTCTATTTTTATCCCGATTCTTAAACGAGGGGAATCCAACATTTCTCAAGTCTGACATCTTAGCGTTTCAGTTCCAAAAGTTTTTCAGGGTGTTAAACGCCTATCAATGTATTATGATACAAAATTGGCAAATTTATAACAACCCAATCGAATCATTGATCTGCTTTAACCTAGTCTAGAGTTTAAGTGGCACTTTGGGAAGACTGGGCTGTATATCTTAATAGCGTTCCTCTTTGACCCAGGATAAAACCTTTGTCTGGGTTAATAAACTTAATGCGGTTAAAGTTCGCGGGAATATTTTCTACTTCGCGATCTTTGAGCCAAGTTTCTCCACCATCAAAACTACAGACCAAGTTCCCACTACCGCCACTGACCCAAATTTCTGAGGGAGTGCGATAGGCTAAATCGAGTAATCCCCAACTGGTGGCATACTCGGGTTTAATCACTTCACTCCATTCTTCGGGATTTTCCGGGTCAGCGAACCGCAGTTCACCGCCACGGGCGATCATCCACAAACGACCATCTTCACCAAAACCAATATTTTCTAACCGTTTAGAGCTATAACGGTTATGAGGTTGCCAAGCTTTTTCGCCCGGTGTCCAGGTGGAGTAGAAATTTCCCTTGGCGGATACGGTCATATATTCACCCTCAGAGGAACGGGCAATACTACGAACAACCCCAACCGCTTCTTCGACTAGAGCTTTCCAGTTTGTTCCCCCGTCTTCTGTGGCATAAATCGCACCGATATCGGTGGTCATTTCGGCCGACTGCGGGCCGAGTGCAACAATATTATAGGGCGCACCGGGAAGTTTTGAACTGAGTTGAATACGAGTCCAAGAGTTGCCATCATCGGTGGTATGTAATAAAACGGAAGGTTCACCGACTACCCAACCTTCAGAACCGGAGAAACTGACTGAAGCTAAACGAGCTTTTTCTTCGCCTAAATCTAGGGCTTTGGTTTCCCAAGTTTTACCCCCGTCGGTTGTTTCTAAAAGGGTGGCATTACTGCCAACAACCCAACCATGATTCGGGTCTGTTTCTGAAAAAGCCACATCAAATAAGTTGGCATCGGTTGCTGCGGGAACGACTTCCCAGGGGTTATAACTTATTACGGGCAGAAATTTACAACTGGTGCAAAGCAGAAGAACGGCAAATACAATTAGAATTTTTCGCAAAAATTTCATTAAACTCATGGGTTTTAGATCAATTCAAATCGCTTTTATTTCAAAGCATATAAGCTCATAAAGAACAGAAAACCTAAAGCAAGTCCGCCAAAGATCAGTAAATTTTTCTGTTGAGAACTGAGGGTATTGACTCCTAAGCCATAATTCAAATTTTCTTTGAACCCCGAAGGCCCCTCTTTTGATCCAATATTGGCAAACTGACTTCTTGGCGCCCCACAGACTGGACAACGCCAGCCCCCGGGTAGTTCTTCAAAAGGAGTTCCAGCCGGAACTGCAACTTTTCCCATTGAACTCCCTTTGTTTGGCTCGTAAACGTAACCGCAGGCTCTACATTCGTATTGATCTAGCGGTTGGACTTCAGTAGCTTGCTCGCTCATAGCTTAACCTGGAGGAGTCGTTAATTCTTAAAATGTCTATTACATAATATTACAGAATCTCACCAAAGCCAATCAAAAAAGAGGCAATAGGGAACAGGGGACAGGGAACAAGGGACAGGGGACAGGGAATGGGGTTCCCGGGAAGATGAGGGAGTCGGGCAAAAACTGTTGTTACCTCTTGCATGATTGCCTGTAAAAACTGTTCCCTACTTCACTTACCTTTAATGTCGAAAGAAGGCTCGCGCTGTACCAGCAAGGTCGGCCCCTTCGATGAATTTCGACCAACAAACTTGTGATATATTTAAATTAGCTTTCAGGTTGAGAATCCACCGATATCGTGAAAATTCCACTGAAATAGCGTGGCACTTTTGAACGGAAAACAAAAAAGAGCAAGACAAAACAGCTCGACGACTTGGATAGACAAGTTGCTTACATGGTGTCCGTCTTCCCACAAGCCGAAATCATCAAAGACATCGGCTCTGGACTCAACTTTAAGCGAAAAGGTCTTCAAACCTTACTGGAACGACTTATGCGAGGCGACCAGTTCACGCTTATNCTCTGGACTCAACTTTAAGCGAAAAGGTCTTCAAACCTTACTGGAACGACTTATGCGAGGCGACCAGTTCACGCTTATTGTTGCCTGTCCCGACAGACTTGCTAGGTTCGGATTCGAGCTTATTGAATGGATGGTCAAACATAACGGTGGAAAAATCGTGGTTCTGGACAACACTGTTCACTGCCCGGAAACTGTTCGCGAAGCGTGACGCGCCAGCGTCATACTCACCGCCTATCTTCTCTCCATCATTCACGTCTTTAGTTGCCGAATGCACGGACTCAGAAAATACGGGAAAAAGATCTCTGAAGATCCGGATATACCTAACAGCATCTCAAAGAAATCTCGTTAGACAGTGGTTTGGAGTGTCAAGACTTGTTTTTAACACCACCGTTAAATACCTGCAAGAACCTGATACTAAGGCAAATTGGAAGGCAATTAAAACAGGTATTTTGAATTCATTGCCAGACTTTTGTAAGTCAGTACCT
>NZ_LATL02000125.1:0-4706 GCF_000972705.2 Limnoraphis robusta CS-951
TACTCCCCATTCCAAATAAAAAACTTTTTTCCTTTTCCCTCTCCTAACCCCCCTTTCAAAGGGGGGCAGGGGGGATAGAGAGGGTTAGGGAGAGGTAGGAGAGGGCGTTGCGGTGAGGTGGAGAGGGCGCTGCGGTGAGGTAGGGAAGGGGGTTGGGGGGTTAGGTTCTACAATTTCTGGTCGAGAATGAAACAGCCCTGGGAGCCTTAAAAAGGGGGAGATAAAGGGGGATAAGGAGATACGCCTGACGGCACACTACGCGAACGTCAAAAGTTGCATGATTAGAAAGAAATGGTATTACATTAAGGAGATTCAACCATGAAGAAAATACTGATTTTATTATCCAATCCCAAAAATTCGGTTCAGTTACGTTTGGGAGAAGAAACACGCGAAATCAAAGAAGCATTGAAACAGTCCAAAAATCGAGAACAATTTCAAGTTGAGAGTGAGTCAGCCGTTCGAGTGAAAGACTTGCGACGAGCGCTATTAGAATATGAACCTGCAATTGTTCACTTTTCCGGTCATGGTTCTGGGAGTGACGGACTGATATTAGAAAATGATTCGGGAGAAACTCAACTCGTCAGTAGTGAGGCTTTAGCCAAGCTGTTTAAACAGTTTCAACAAGAAGTTCAATGTGTTGTTCTCAATGCTTGCTACAGCGAAGAACAAGCCCAAGCCATCCATGAATATATTGACTGTGTGGTGGGGATGAATAAAGCCGTTGGAGATGTTGCAGCGATTAACTTTTCGACGGCGTTTTATGAAGCTTTGGGCGCGGGAAAATCCTATGATAAATGTTTCAACTTTGCTTGCAATGCTATTGATTTAGAAGGAATACCCGAGTCGGATACTCCACAAATTCGCTATCGTCCTCGACATTATATTTCCGATATTCAGGAAACTCAGCAAGCAAAAAACACAGATGATTCATCTTCTCAACCTGGCTTTAAACCTGCCATCAATATTAATGGTAATCTTTCCAACAGTCCAGTAGGTCAAGCCGGACGCGACCAGACTCAAACCTCTGATCAATCTCAATCTTTTGGTGATGTTAGTTTTAGGGGAACGGGTAATAATTTTAACCCATTTAATCGTGTGCATGGTAACGTTAATATTGACCAAAGTAAAACTGAAACTATCGGGGGAAATTCTGAATTACAAGCGGCATTAAATGAACTGAAAAAACTTAAACAGGAAATTGGTTCAACAAATTCTCTCAGTGTTCTTCAGAAAAAACAAGCCGAGATTCCTGTTGAAATACTCGAAACCGAATTAAAGAAACCCCAACCCAATAAAAGCTTAATAGATGAAGCAGTTGAAGCACTCAAAAAAGGATTAGAAGGGGTAGAAACGCTTGCTGGGCCTGTGATGAAAGTTGCAGCAATTTTAGCGAAAGTGTGGGTTTAATCGAGCCTGAACAAATATTAAACCATCTGTTGTTGTCTATTAATATCATTGCCAGGGGGGACGGAAACAGTCATAATTTTAGTTGCTCCAGTTGCCCCCTGTGGTAATCTTGGTTATAACGGTTAAAGTATGAGATGGTGTCTGCTCGTTTAACGCTTCTTTCAAGAGGTTAACTTATTTTCACCGCCTCGCAATGACAGGGTTATTCATTTTCTCAGCCTAAAAAAACAGACTCGCTAATAAGATTATGACTGAACAAGAAGCCCATAAAAACCTACCCTATGAGCAAAGCCAAACTGCCGGAAACGTAGAATTTTCTGGCAATGAAAACGCTATGAATTTGCTGAATTCGGCGAACGATGTCAGCATCAATCAATCTCGTATCATTACCATCTACAACTATAATTATCAACAACAAACCGTTACCCCATCCACTGAAGATGATATCGATGATAACTTAATCTGTCCCTATCAAGGTTTATATCATTTTAGTTACGAGAATTCAGAGTATTTCTTTGGGCGGGAAGTCTTTGTCGAAGAACTCTTTGAATATACCGAAACCCGCAATTTTATTCCGGTGTTGGGTGCGTCTGGGAGCGGGAAATCTTCGGTGATTTTGGCGGGATTAGTGCCGAAATTGGTTCAAGCTGGACGCTGGCAATTTACCCATTTTCGACCGGGAAATGACCCTTTTAATGCACTCGCACAAGCGTTAGTTCCGCTCTATGAACCGAATTTGAATAAAACAGAACTCATTGCACAAGCGCGTCAATTAGCGGGATATTTTAAAAACAATACTGTTTTATTATCCGATGTTTTTGCAACAATACAACAGAATAATCCTCAAAATCGGACTTTATTAATAGCCGACCAATTTGAGGAACTTTACACCCTTTGTCCCGACGAAAAAATCCGTCGTCAATTTCTAGATACACTGTTAAACACTTTTAAATCTTTCGCCGAACAATCTTCTTTATCAACGGTGTTAGTTGCCACGATGCGGGCGGATTTTCTCGGAAATGCGCTTTCTTATCGGCCCTTAGTAGATGTGTTGAAAAATGCTAATATTATGTTAGGGCCGATGAATGAAAATGAACTGCGAGATGTGATTGAAAAACCCGCGCAAAAATTGGGGGTGAGTTTTGAAAGCGGACTGGTTGAACGCATTCTCGATGATGTCGAGCAACAGCCGGGAAATTTACCTTTATTAGAATTTGCTTTAACTGAACTTTGGAAAAAACGCCAAGGTAAACAATTAACCCATAAAGCCTACGAAGATATCGGAGAAGTTTCCGGCGCCTTAACGGGTTATGCTGATGAGAAATTTAGTAAACTTAAACCCGAAGAAAAAGAACGAGTCCGCCGAATTTTTCTTCAGTTGGTGCAACCGGGGGCGGGAAGGGAAGACACCCGCAGAGTCGCGACTCAGGCCGATTTCAACGAGAGCAATTGGGATTTGGTCAAACAATTAGCAGATGCGCGGTTAGTTGTCACCAGTCGTACAGAAAATAATTCCGAACAAGAAACCGTTGAAGTCGTCCATGAAGCTTTAATTAGAAATTGGGGGCAACTGAGGAAATGGATGGAAGTAGACCGAGAATTTAGAACCTGGCAAGAACAACTGCGTTCGGCAAAGAAACAATGGGAAGAAAACCATCGAGATCAAGGTTCTTTGTTACGAGGAGCGGCTCTACTAAAAGCAGAAGAAAAACTGCAAGAGCGTCCCGAAGATTTAGAAGCTGAGAAACTTTTTATTCAGGAGAGTATTCAAGATCGCGATCGCCTCCAACAACAGGAAGAAGAACGAAAAGAGCAATTAGCCAAAGCACAGAAAGAAGCTCTAGAAGCATCCCAAGCCAGGGAAGCACAACAAAAACAAGCCAACAAAAAGCTGCGGATAGGAGCAATATTTCTCAGTGTTTTATCAGTGGCCGCGATCGCTGCTGCTGTAGGGGCCTGGTATCAGACAAAACAAGCCCAGAAGCAGACAATACAAGCACAACTGAATCTAGCAGATTCTCTCGGTCGAACTTCTAAGGCTCTGTTGACTGAAGGAAAGGATTTAGAGGCTTTTTTGGAGGCCATTCGGGCCGGGAAAATCTTGCAAAAATACCGAGCCAAAGACCCAGAGGTGTTGGGTGCCTTAATCGGTAATATTTATGAAGGCAGGGAGCGGAACCGTTTGCGGGGACACGATAACGTGGTCAGAAGCGTCAGCATCAGCAAGGATGGCAAAACCATTGTTTATGGCAGTTGGGACAACACCATCAAAGTTTGGAATAGAGAAACCGGAGAATTAATCCGCACTCTCACCGGACACGGTGGCAAGGTCTATAGCGTCAGCATCAGCAACGATAGCAAAACCATTGTTTCTGGCAGTGGTGACAACACCATCAAAGTCTGGAATCTGGAGACACCCGACGCCGAACCCCTCACTCTCAAAGGACACAATGGCCAGGTCAATAGCGTCAGCATTAGCAACGATAGCAAAACCATTGTTTCTGGCAGTGATGACAACACCATCAAAGTCTGGAATAGAGAAACCGGAGAAGAAATCCACACTCTCAAAGGACACAATGGCCAGGTCAATAGCGTCAGCATCAGCAACGATAGCAAAACCATTGTTTCTGGCAGTGAAGACTACAACATCAAAGTCTGGAATCTCCAAACCGGAGCAGAAATCCGCACTCTCACCGGACACCAGAACTGGGTCAAAAGCGTCAGCATCAGCAACGATAGCAAAACCATTGTTTCTGGCAGTTCTGACTTCACCATCAAAGTCTGGAATCTGGAAACCGGAAAAGAAATCAGCACTCTCAAAGGACACAAGGGCCAGGTCTGGAGCGTCAGCATCAGCAACGATAGCAAAACCATTGTTTCTGGGAGTGAAGACAGCACCATCAAAGTCTGGAATCTCCAAACCGGAGAAGAAATCCGCACTCTCAAAGGACACGATAACCATGTCTGGAGCGTCAGCATCAGCAACGATGGCACCATTGTTTCTTGCAGTGGTGACAACACCATCAAAGTTTGGAATCTTGAAACCGGAGAAGAAATCCGCACTCTCACCGGACACGGTGGCAAGGTCTATAGCGTCAGCATCAGCAACGATAGCAAAACCATTGTTTCTGGCAGTGATGACAACACCATCAAAGTCTGGAATCTTGAAACCAGAGAAGAAATCCGCACTCTCACCGGACACAATGGCCAGGTCAATAGCGTCAGCATCAGCAACGATAGCAAAACCATTGTTTCTGGCAGTGGTGACAACACCATCAAAGTCTGGAATCTGGAGACAC
>NZ_LATL02000125.1:4716-7806 GCF_000972705.2 Limnoraphis robusta CS-951
CAGCAACGATAGCAAAACCGTAGTTTCTGGCAGTGCAGACAACACCATCAAAGTCTGGAATCTCGAGACACCCGACGCCGAACCCCTCACTCTCAAAGGACACAATGGCTCGGTCAATAGCGTCAGCATCAGCAACGATAGCAAAACCATTGTTTCTGGCAGTGATGACAACACCATCAAAGTCTGGAATCTCGAGACACCCGACGCCGAACCCCTCACTCTCCCTGGACACAATGGCCAGGTCTGGAGCGTCAGCATCAGCAACGATAGCAAAACCATTGTTTCTGGCGGTGCAGACTACAACATCAAAGTCTGGAATAGAGAAACCGGAGAATTAATCCGCACTCTCACCGGACACCGTTACTGGGTCAGAAGCGTCAGCATCAGCAACGATAGCAAAACCATTGTTTCTGGCAGTAATGACTACGACTACAACAACATCAAAGTCTGGAATCTGGAAACCGGAGAATTAATCCGCACTCTCACCGGACACAATCCCTATGTCAATAGCGTCAGCATCAGCAACGATAGCAAAACCATTGTTTCTGGCAGTGATGACTACACCATCAAAGTCTGGAATATAGACTTTGACTGGTTAATGGAGCGTAACTGCGATTGGGTGAAAAATTATTTGCAGCATAATGCTCCAGAGAAGGATAAGGGGTTGTGTGATGGTGTCGGGAGCTTTTAGAAGTCTGAAGTCTGAAGTCTGAAGTTAGGAAAAATGGGAACGATAACGGAAGTTCCGTTCTGAGTTAAAACAATATCAATCCAGATAAAATCCTCAATTATGTCTACTCAAAATTCTTCTTTCTACGCTTTACTCATCGGGATTAACTGTTATTTCCCTAATACTTTACCTAACGGTTCATCCTACAAAAGTTTGAAAGGATGTGTTCGGGATATTAACCAAGTCGAAGACTTTCTCAACCAATTACCCACCCGTCCGAACAAAATTGTTAAACTGACTGCATCCAACCCAGAAAATAACTCACCCGTTGAACCTCCCGAACAATTACCGACTTATGAAAATATTATCAAATCCTTTCAACATATTACTCAAATCGCTAAACCTGGCGATCGCATTTATATTCACTATTCGGGACATGGCGGACGCGCAAAAACCATCTATCCTGAATATAAAGGAGAATTAGGACAAGATGAAACCCTCGTTCCGACTGATATTGGTAGCGAAAACGGACGCTATTTGCGAGATTTAGAATTTGCCTATTTATTACAGCAAATGGTCGATAAAAAGTTACAGGTTACTGTTGTTTTAGATAGTTGTCATTCAGGTGGTGCAGTTCGAGGTGGAGAAGATGAAAATGTTCGGGGTTCAGGCGTTGTTGATAACACAGTTCGTCCTCAAGACAGCCTCGTTGCTTCTTCGGAAGAAATAATAAAAAATTGGCAAAATATTACTGGAAAAACCAGCGATCTAGCCGGAAATCGTACAGGAACTTTGTTAGCAAAGGTTAAAGGTTATGTATTGTTAGCAGCTTGTCAACATTATGAAGCTGCTTATGAATATGCCTTTGACGGAAAAGAACGGAATGGGGTTTTAACTCATTGGCTATTGAAAACATTAACGCCAGACCCCTCTAAACTGATGATTACCTACCAAATGTTACAGGATTATATCAAGCCTAACATTAACCAGCTATTCCGTCAGCAAACTCCCATGTTAATTGGTGAAGGCGATCGCTTAATTTTTGGATGGGAGTCTATTCCGAGTGAATATACCGCCAATGTGACTGATATTAAAATAGGAAAAAAACAACGAATTGAATTAAATGTTGGTGAACTTCAAGGCTTAGAAAGAGGGGCTGAATTTACTCTTTATCCCTTTGGAACAACAAGTTTTTCAACAAAACAACAGTTAGCTTTAGTTAAACTGGTGGAAGTTGAAGGATCGACTTCTTGGGGAGAAGTTCAGACGGTTTTTTCTGAACAACCGATTAAAGTGGGTGATTTAGCAATGTTGACTTTAGTTTCTTCTAATTTAATCCGCAAAGTTTACCTACTAGAAAATGATACCTTACCGAAGGAAATTAATCAACGGGCTGCTTTACAAAAAATGGAAAGTTCAACTCGAATTTTTAAGAACGCTTGGATTGAGTTTGTTGATGAGGTTGAAAAAGCTGATTATTTTGTTCGGGTGACAATTTTAGATGCAGAAAAAGCCGCAAAATACCAAGCGGAAGTGAACGATGTTATTTATGAAGTTTGCGATCGCACTCAAACGCCTATTATTTTAAGACCCGCGTTGAAAGTCAATGAAATTCAGTTGGCTTCTCCCCTCATTCAACGCCTGGTTCATTTGGCTAAATATCAAGCCGTTAAAAATCTAAAAAACCATGATCCTCGTTCAGAGATGCTGAATAAAATCGCCGTTCGTCTAACAACGGAACCCGACCAAAATCAAGAATTAAACGCCGCAGAAAATCCAACTGAAATCACCATAACTGAAAATCAAACCTATTCGTTAGAAATTCAAAATCACTATTCACAACCCGTTTATGTCGCTGTGTTCAATTTACAGCAAAATTGGGCAATTTCTTCTGTTTTACCGGAAACTAAAGGACGGGGGATAGTTATATCCCTTGAACCCAAACAAAAAGAAACAATTCCTTTACCAAATCTTGAGAAAAAAGAAAATTGGCAGAATATTTATAAAGTTTGTGTTAGTGTTGATGATACTAACTTTCGGTTTTTGGAATTACCCCCTCTCGATCAACAGAAACAAACAAGACGAGACACGCCTAAAGATCCCCTAGAACAACTGTTACAAGAAATGACCGCAGAACAACCGCCTGATCGCAATGTAACCCCTGCGCCGTTACCCAGTTCAAGCTGGACAGTGGTTCAATTTACCGTTAATTAAAATTAGAACGAACAAACCAAATTGGGCAAAGCTTTTGACTCCTCAACACTCTGAATATTGCCCCCATAATTGGCAGGGCTGTTTCATTCTCGACCCGAAATTTGATGACCTAACCCCCCAACCCCCTTCCCACCTCTCCCTAGCCCTCTCCTACGAGGAGAGGGAAAAGGAAGAAAGTTTTTTATTTGGAAGGAGGAGTAATTAAT
>NZ_LATL02000126.1 GCF_000972705.2 Limnoraphis robusta CS-951
CCTGCCAGTTGAGTTATTATAGCATTAGAAAGAGCCTTATATCCCCATACCTGAAGGTAGGGGCTTTACGGCAATTTTTGGTAACAAGAGATTTTCGTTACACAGACAGTCCCCCTCGTTTTTCTAGCGCTGGTGAGGCGTATCCGTACAATATCCGATTTTGGCGTGGCTGTAGGATGAGTTACGCTTCGCTTTTCATTTAAAATAAAAATGCTATATCTGCTAGCCCAAGGGGTCTAGACTGCTCATCTACTGAGCGGGAATGGCTACTGTACTGCACCTTTAGATAGATGAACTTTCTCGCAATAACTGTGATGCTTAAAAAAGAGTTTAATCGCTCTATAGCTAAAGTCCCTTTATTTTATCGCTAATTTTAATGTTATCGTTAATCTTTAAGAATTACTCAAGACTATGAAGCTTTGGTTCTTTTATTTCTTCGCTTTTTTCGCAATTATTTTGATTCGCTACTTTCTGATCGCGGGAGGCACATACTGGTTGTTTTATTCTTTTTTTGGGGGGTTTTTTGGAAAACAATATTCTGATTTTCAGTCCCCCAACAGGGATTTAATTAAAAACGATATTGAACTTTCAATCATCTCGACTTTCGTTTTTTCGGTTTGCACTGCCTTAGTCATGTATATACACGATTCGGGTGCAACGCGCTTGTATTCTTCAATTGATGATTATGGACTATTTTATTTAGTAATCAGTTTCCTCGGTGTGATTTTTTTACAAGATACCTGCTTCTACTTTTTTCATCGAGTATTTCATCATCCTAAATTGTTTCGATGGCTGCATCGCGGTCATCACAGGTCGAATTATCCAACGCCTTGGACATCTTTTGCCCTCGACTTTTTTGAAGCATTGATTCAAGGATTATTTCTAATCGCTGTTGTTTTCATTATCCCCGTTCATTTTATCGTTTTGGGTTTATTACTAACAACGATGACGATTTGGGCTGTCGTTAATCATCTGGGGTTTGAATTATTTCCGGCTTTCCCCAATCATTGGCTAGGAAAATGGCTAATTAGTGCCACCTATCATTCCATTCATCATCGCAATTATCAAATCCATTATGGATTGTATTTTACCTTTTGGGATAGGCTTTTAGGGACTAACGATTTCAAGGAGGAACATCTATAAACCGTAAGTATTAACAATAATTAATTCCAAACCCCCTTTTATATCTTCTTATTTAACACTCCCCTCGTCTAACCCCCCCTTTTCAAGCACAGGGGAGAGGTGGAGAGAGGTTGGGGGAGAGGTAACAATAAAGGTTTACGTTTGAGGTGAAGTTGAGAGTAGTGGATAAAAACCCGGTTTCTCAAAGAAACCGGGTTTTTCAGATGGAGGTTAATTAGAAGAGAGGTAACAATAAAGGTTTACGTTTGGGGTGAACTTGAGAGAAAATAGAGATAAGATCCTCAACTATCTCACACCGTATGACCTGCTGTTTAAACCCCTACTGTCCTAAACCCGACAACCCCGACGGAAACCGTTATTGTCAAACTTGTGGCACCGAATTAATTCCCATTTTGAGAAGTCATTATCGGGTGATAAAACTATTAGGCGAAGGGGGTTTTGGTCGAACCTATCTCGCCGAAGATATTGATAAATTGAATGAATATTGTGTGGTCAAACAATTCACCGCAAACGTTCAGGGAACCGGGGCGTTAAACAAAGCGACACAACTGTTTGAACAGGAAGCCCGACAACTTCAGCAACTCGGCAAACATCCCCAAATTCCCACATTATACGCCTATTTTGAGGAAGGAAAACAGTTATTTTTAGTTCAGGAATATATCGAAGGCGAGACGTTATCACAGTTAGTTGAAAAGCGGGAAGTTTGGAAGGAATCACAAGTTAAACAACTGTTAGAGAATTTATTACCCGTTTTGAAATTTGTTCACGAACAAAAGGTCATTCATCGAGATATCAAGCCGGATAATATTATTCAACGTCGGGGCGATGAATGTTTTGTGTTAATTGATTTTGGGGTTGCCAAACAGTTATCAACAACAGTTTTCCAAACAAAAATGGGGACTCGTATTGGTTCCGATGGTTATGCTTCTATCGAACAAATGCAAGACGGGGAAGCTTATCCGGCGAGTGATTTATTTAGTTTGGGGGTAACTTGTTTTTATCTGTTGACTCAAGTTCATCCCTATGATTTGTTCTTAGAAGAAGGTTATGGCTGGACTCGCAACTGGGAACAACATCTCAAGCAATCTATTAGTCAGGAATTAAAGCAAATTGTAACTAAGTTACTGCAAAAAGATGTTCAGCAACGTTATCAGTCTGTTTCTGATATTTTAACAGCTTTGCGATCGCATTCTACAAAAAGTTCTCAAATTCCTCAATCTTCTCAAACTGTTACTTCACCTATTTCTTGGAAAAATGCAACCTGTATTAAAACTTTAACAGGACATTCAAATCATGTTAGGTCTGTTGCTTTCAGCCCCGATGGTCGAATGTTAGCCAGTGGAAGTGAGGACAATACTATCAAACTCTGGGATGTCGAAACTCGAGCGACAATTGCGACTTTAAAAGGACATTTACATTGGGTGAATTCTGTCGCATTTAGCCCAGATGGTCGTATTTTAGCGAGTGGGAGTGAGGACAAAACTATCAAATTGTGGAATGTAAAAACTCACAGGGAAATTGCTACTTTAAAAGGACATTCAGATTGGGTGAGGTCTGTAGCATTTAGCCCAGATGGTCTAATTTTAGCGACTGGAAGTAAAGACAAAACTATTCGCCTGTGGAATGTGAAAACTCAAACTGAAATTACCACATTAAAAGGAGATTCAGATTCTTTCTGGTCTGTAGCATTTAGCCCCGATGGTCGGATGTTAGCGAGTGGAAGTTCTGACAAAACTGTAAAATTATGGGGTATAGCAAATCCTCGTGTAATTACCACATTAAAAGGACATTCAAATTGGATCAGGTTTGTAGCATTTAGCCCAGATGGTCTAATTTTAGCCAGTGGAAGTAAAGACAAAACTATTCGCCTGTGGAATGTGAAAACTCAAACTGAAATTACCACATTAAAAGGAGATTCAGATGCTTTCTGGTCTGTAGCATTTAGCCCCGATGGTCGCACGTTAGCGAGTGGAAGTTCGGACAAAACTGTTAAACTGTGGGATGTGAAAACTCAAACTGAAATTGCTACTTTAAAAGGACATTCAGATTGGGTGAGGTCTGTTGCATTTAGCCCCGATGGTCGCACGTTAGCGAGTGGAAGTTCTGACAAAACGATTAAATTGTGGCGACCTGGGTAGGTGGGGATTTTGTAAATAAAACAGAATTAAGAACCATGACTCAAAATACTATTAAATTGCTCGATATTATTGCTCTAACGGTCGATATTCCCGAATATAACTTGTTGCGAGGTCAAGTGGGTACTGTCGTTGAAATATTGGCTGATGGTAGCGCTTTTGAGGTAGAATTTAGCGATCGCAATGGATACACTTATGAGTCAGTTGGTTTACGTCCAGAACAAATCATGGTATTACATTTTGAGCCAATATCACCCAATTCTACATCAGAAAAAGTTACATTAAATTAATATCTTGAAACGCTCCTCTCGCCACCTCTCACTACCCTCTCCTACCTCTCCCTAACCCTCTCCTACGAGGAGAGGGAAAAGGTGTCCCGTCGGGGACTATTTATTAATCGAGAGGGACAATTGTATCTCCCCCAACCCCCCGATCTTCGGCAGGGCTGTTTAAGGGGGATTTAGGGGGATATTTCCCAAAGGGGAATATAATCAGGGAGAGGTTAATTAATCCTCAAATTGCATTAAATTCCCAATTTGACTTTCATCTAACACCTTTTTCGGACGCATAATTAAAATTAATTGTCCTAACAGTGATAAATTGGGATCTTCTTCAAACCACTGTAATTCCAGTTTATTATCCTGTTCAACTAAAAAATAACGATCCGCTTCCCACTGCCGTTGTGAACGATCAATAACGACTAAAACAGGTTCAACTTTTCCCGGTAAAGGACTCGGTAAAGTGTCGCTTTTCCCAATAATAACAACCGGATCTTCTGCCTTCGTAATCACCTGCCAACCCGGAAGCGGTATCCACGCCCCAGAACCCTCAAATTTAACCATGCGAAACGGTTCAAACTCATCAGTTATTGGCACTGCTTTTAAATCTTCTACAGTTAACGGAAATTCACCGACAACCGGAAGAATACGCGGTAAATCTTCATCTGATTCTAACCGATAAACAGGTAAACGAGGGGCGGGATGAGTGGAAACAACGGAAAAATCAGTTAATAGTTTTTCAATGTGTTGTCGGGCGTCGGGAGAATTAGCAAATCTTAACCCTTTGGCAATTAAACGCGATCGCTGTTGAAGATCGCTATGTTGTCGCGCAGCTTTCCAACATTGATAGGCGATCGCATCACCGGGATGTCGCGTAAAACCTTCGGGTAAACGACTCACACGGGAGAGATCTTTGATCGCTTTGGCGAGATCTTTGGCATCATCCGCGTCAATATTTTGGGATATCGTAAATTCTGCCGCTTCTATTCGTTCCGGTTGCGTTAAAATGCGAAATTCATAGAGAATATCACTTCCTTTTTGCATAAAATGCGATCGCACCCGTTCGGAAGCGCCGCCTGTTACCAAAGAGTTGTATACTTGAGAAGCGACAATCACCTGATTTTGCTGAATCGGTTCAAACCCCGTTTCTTCAAACAGGTTTTGGGAATTGTAGCCCGATTTTTGTAGCGTCGCACAGGCTTGTCCCCAGTCTACCCAAGTTCCTTCTTTGCGACGGAGTAATTGGACTAATTCTTCTACATTCCCGGTTTCATTCGACGGTTGTGGGTTGGGGTTGTCTTGCGGTGTTCCAGTCATAACGTTCAAAATCCAGTTAGAGTTTAGCCTACACTATAATTTGTGATTTAATATTTAAGTGGAAGGCAACGGGGTAATTCGGGTTGAGTCAAAATCTAGTTAGATTTCTCACACTTTACTCAGTTTACCTGAAAAGGGAAACTTCAGCTCATCTGAGACATTTTGACGTTTTCTCTGTCGGAAATTTTGCTCAGTCTGCTCAATCGTTTTTCTTTTTTCCGTCTAAAAATCGTTAAACTTAGTCTATCTACAATTCTAATCCTCTCATGAATTCTAAAGTCTTACTCAAAGAAATCTATAAAAAAGTTCCCATGTACCGTTTATTTAATCGCTTATGGGTTCATCCTCATCAGATTAAAGGTTATGGAGTCGCTGATATTGAATGTGATTATCCGCAATGGGGGCCAGGGGAGGATTATCAACAATGGTTTGATCAAAAAATGGAAACGTTTCAAGTGCAAACTCTCTCCCCGGAAAATAGTAATAATCCAGAAAATCATATTGAGTTGGTGAGAGTTTTGATTTTACTTTGTGATCCGGTTGTCGAACTGAATTTTAAGCGGTATATTGATGCAAGTTTAGATTCGGATGATCAGTTTTTTGTGCCGATGCGGTTAGCGACTGAATCTTCTTTGAAAACCTTAGAACCCTCGGAAGGATTGGAAATTCATGTTCTCGCTGAAAAAACTCAAAAGGAGATTCTTTATCCTGATGAAATTTTAGCTGAGATTAATGAAACTCTGTGGACAAAAAGTTGGGAATAAAGAAGAGAGTCAGGGCGGGTTTCTTGAAGTTGTTTGTGAAAAACCTCAATCTGAGTGGAATTCGCCCCGACAGCAACATGATCCTTTAAAATAAAAACAACAAACCTATCAACAGTAATTTTATGGTAAACTCAATTGTCGAACAACTCTTAGAACAAACCCGTCAAAAAGTAGAGGCGGCTGAGGTGTATTTTCTCTCGTCTCAAGATACACCGATAGAGTTTGAAAATAATCGCCTAAAATCCCTACAAACGAAAGCCAAACAAGGCGTTGCTTTACGAGTCATTCATAACGGAAAGTTAGGGTTTGCGAGTTCAACAGATTTAACTCGACTGGATGACTTAATTGATGCAGCCATTCAAACCGCAGAAATTGGTGATCCCGTAGACTTTGAACTCGCTGCAAATTATCATCAATCTAGCCCCAAAACCTCTTATATTCCCCCAACGACTCAAGACTTAGTAGAATTAGGTCACTCGTTAATCGAAAAAGTTCACAACTATAATTCAGAAATTCTCGTTAATGTTGGCTTTCATGTTCGGACTCAACAGGTACAAATTGCCACAAATCAAGATGTTTTTGCGGAACAATCGAGTCAAATTGTCACCGGAAGTTTGGGCGGAAATCTCGTCAGGGGAGAAGATTTTCTCGAAATCTCTAGTTTTGATATTGCCAGAGATCGTTCTCTAGATAGCGATCGCCTGTTATCAGAATTGATTGAAAAATACCGTCTCGCTGAACAAAAAGCAACCATTTCTAGCGGATCTTTTCCTGTTTTATTTACTCCCAGGGCGGTGGCGATGGTGTTGGGGCGTTTATTTAAAACGGTATTATCCGGTCAGGCGGTTGTGCAGAAATCCTCACCTTTGAGTGATAAACTGGGTCAAACCCTATTTGATCCTCGTTTCACGTTGTATGAAGATCCCAAATTTGGGCCTTCGGCTTGTGAGTTTGACGATGAAGGAACCCCCACCACTCAAAAAA
Source organism: Limnoraphis robusta CS-951 (assembly GCF_000972705.2). The sequence continues at coordinate 6,622 of NZ_LATL02000126.1, forward strand.
TATTGATTGACAAAGGCACTGTTCAAGGGTTTTACTGGGATAGACAGTGGGCAGTTAGAGGTCAAGTTGAACCAACCGGAAATGGGTTTCGCGGTGGGTTATCGCGTCCGGGGCCTTCTTTAGTGAATCTTTGTATAAGTCCGGGAAGCACTTCTACAGAAGATTTAATTGCGAGTATCGATGAAGGATTAATTGTTGATCAAGTGTTGGGGGCGGGTCAGTCGAATCAATTGGCGGGAGAATTTTCAGTTAATTTAGATTTAGGATATAAAGTCGAAAACGGTAAAATTGTCGGCCGTTTAAAGAATACAATGGTAGCAGGTAACATTTTTGAAGCGTTTAAACAGTTAGGGGATTTAAGCGATCGCCCTGAATGGGTAGGTGGCGGATCAAATGTTCCCAGTATGCTATTTAAACAGTTGGGAGTCGCCGCCCGAAAGTCTTAAAACCGTTCAAATGTTTCTGATTCAGTATCTACAGTTAAAACCATGAAAACGATCCGAACCCTATTAATCGTTTTTCTCACGTCTTTATTGCTGAGTGGCTGTGTTCAGTATGATGTTGGGATAGATTTTAATAGCCAAACCCACGGAACTATTCAGCAAAAAATACAGCTATCTGAACGTTTAACGGGCTTTAGCCGTGAGGTTGTCAATGAGTGGGTACGCAGTCTCAGACGTAGAGTTAGAGAGGTTCAGGGGCGAACCCAGCAAGTTTCAGAACGGGGAATTTTAGTGACGATTCCGTTTAATAATGGGGCGGATTTAGAAAAGAAATTTGAACAGTTTTTTAATCCCATTGACCTGAGTAAAAAGCCAAGATATCAAGATCAACTCGACAATAATTTACCTCAATTTTCATCCAATTTAGATTTAACCCAAAATAACTTTATTTTTGTTTTGCGGAATCATTTAAGTTTAGAACTCGATTTGCGATCGCTCGCTTTACTGACAACCAATCAACAGGTTTTAATTAATTCAGGAGACTTGCTAGAGTTACAATTTAGTTTAAATACCCCTTGGGGCGCTAAACTCATAGAATCTGATGCCATTAACCCGGAAACAGCAAAACCCTTAACGGTGACATCCAAACAAAACGGTCAACTTGTTTGGACATTAAAATCTGGTGAAGTCAACCACTTAGAAGCCGTTTTTTGGATACCCAGTCCAGTCGGAATCGGTGCCGCAATTATTGTATTATTGACCTATTTGGGTTATGCTTTAAAATACACGCTGTTACCGAAAATAACTGTGAGCAAAAAGACAGTTCAAGCAGAAGTTTAACCCTCATTGGACAACAGCAAGCGAAAAATATTGTAGGGGCGCTGCTGCTTGCGTCCTTTACGGGTACAAATTCCCCAAAATTTAAGAAATATAAAATTTACTAAAAAGATTAAACCGTTAATAATAAATAGCAGTTAAATTAGATAAGATAAGCAACATCACTGGATTCAGCAAAGATGGCCTATGAGAAAAATCTTATTCCCCCTCAATCTTTAATTGTTTCCTGTCAGGCGCCAGTTGACTCCCCTTTGCATCATCCTATTGTGATTGCAGCGATGGCGAAAGCGGCTATAAACCAAGGCGCAGTCGGAGTGCGAGTCGATACACCCAATCACGTCAAAGCGGTGCGAGAAGCGATAACACAGCCGATAATTGGACTGTGGAAACAACAGATTCCTGGCTTTGAAGTTTATATTACACCTCGGTTTGCAGATGCAGTTGCGATCGCCGAGGCGGGAGCTGATATCATAGCCATAGATGGGACCTTAAGAAACCGTCCCAACGGAGAAACCCTCAAAACCCTGATTCCGAAAATTCAGCAAGAATTAGGTAAACAGGTAATGGCAGATATAGACACTTTAGAAGCAGCAATTGAAGCCGCTTCATCAGGTGCAGATTTTGTCGGGACGACCCTTTATAGTTATACAAAAGCAACTGAAAATCTGTCTCCTCCTGGCTTTGATCTCCTCGAAAAGATGGTGCAGAAACTCGAAGTTCCGGTGATTTGTGAAGGCGGTATTTCTTCACCCGAACAAGCAAAAAAAGCAATCAAATTAGGTGCGACTGCGGTGGTTGTGGGGACGGCTATTACGGGAATAGATATTCAAGTCAAAAATTATCAAACTGCATTATTAACACAATCTAGGGGGTGAGAAGATTCGGATCACGAAGCAGTCTAGAACGGCTCAAAAATTGAGCAATCATTGAGGAACTTTAACGCAGAGTTCAACGTCCTTAAAACTATCAATCACCGAAACCAAAGATGAATAACCCTACGGATTTCTCTGAATCAGAAAAGAAGGGTTATTGAATCAATTACTCTTCATCTCGCTTTCAAAAGTAGGTTCACCGCGATGAGTTTCGCAACTCATTGATGGTTTTCTCAACAAGAAACCCCTCGTACTTTCTGTTAGATTTTCAACAGTAACTCAAAAATTCATCGTCTTATCCGGATTTTCACCTCCCTTCATCGGGAATAAGAAATAATACACTAATCTAATTCCTATGACTACGGAAACCTTATTTGACTATCAACCCAAGTATGTAACAAAAGCAGACGATGTGCAGGATTCCACCGTCAGACGTTCCCGTTTGCACAAAGGGATTATTCTGCTATTGGTAATTAGTGGTTTGATGAGTGTGTATACCCTTCAACTTGCTAAACTGCAAATTGTTCAAGGAGAATATAATCGACTTTGGGCTGAAACGAATCGTCTGCGTTTGTCACCTGTTCCGGCTAAACGAGGAGAAATTCTTGATCGCAAAGGAGAAATACTCGCCACCAGTCGTCTGTCTCGTTCCGTTTATTTGTGGCCGCAAGAACAATCCCCCGAACAATGGAAAAAAACCGCTAATCAGTTAAGCGGAATTATCAAAATTCCTGAGACTCAAATCTTAGAACAACTCGAAAAAGCGGGATATAATTCTCGGCTTCCCGTGCGAATTTATCAAGATATTAGCCCTTCAATGTTCGTCAGTCTTGCTGAAGAAATGGGCAAATCTAGAGGCATTGAAATTCGTGGTGAGTCCAGGCGTAACTATCCCAATAATAATTTAGCCTCTCATCTATTAGGATACATTGGAGAAGCCACCCTCGATGAACTCAAAGCCAACCCCAATTATCCGATGGGGATGATAGTCGGGAAATCAGGCGTTGAAAGTAAAGCGAATTCTGACTTAGAAGGGGCTTGGGGAAATCGCTTAGTCGAAGTCGATGCGCGAGGAAATGAAATTCAAGAATTAGGCTTACAATCTCCTGTTTCTGGAAAACCTGTTCAACTGACTCTCGATTACAAATTACAGAAAATTGCGGAAGAACAATTAGGTAACAGACGGGGTGCCGTTGTGGCAATTGATGTCAGAACCGGGGCTGTTTTAGTGATGGCAAGTAGTCCAAATTATGACCCGAATCAGTTTACTCGTCAGTTAACAACGAAAGAATGGAATCAATTGCAAGGGGGAGAAAATCCACTTCTTAATCGTGCGGTACAAGGATATCCTGTGGGCAGTACCTTTAAAGTTGTTACTGCGATCGCGGGGATGGAATCTGGGAAGTTTAAACCCAATTCTACATTGATGACTTCGGCGGCACTTCGAGTCGGTAATATTTCCTTCCACGAACATAATAAATCGGGTTATGGAGTGATTGGATTTAGAAAGGCGTTAGCCGTGAGTAGCAACACCTTTTTCTATCAAGTGGGGATGAAAGCAGGCCCCGAACAAATTTCTAAATGGGGTCGAGAATTAGGGATTGGCGGTTCAATTAATTTAGATCTTTTAGGACTAGATGGCGCCAATCATGGTCAACTTCCAACCCCTGCGGAGAAAGAAAAAAATTACGGTGAACCTTGGTATTTAGGGGATACAGTTTCGATGTCAATTGGTCAAGGGTTAGTGTTAGTCACGCCGTTAGAATTGGCGGTGATGACTTCAACCGTTGCCAATGGCGGATGGCGAGTTCAACCTCATTTATTAGCCTCTCAAACGAATACAAAGGAAACTCAACGAGTGAAAACAGCGATTTCTCCCGCTACTCTAAATGTTGTTCGTCAGGGGTTAATTGATGTGGTGAAAGAAGGAACGGGACGACGTTTAAATGATGGTACGATTCCGTTAACGGGCGGTAAAACAGGTACAGTAGAAATGCCAGGAAAACCCGATAATTCCATGTATATTGCTTTTGGGCCAGCAGATAAACCGGAAATTGCGATCGCCGTTGCGGTAGAAGCGGGGGGTTATGGTTCGGTGTCGGCTGCACCCATCGCCCATGAGATTTTTAAAGGCTATTTCGGCCCACCCAAACCTAAAGCACCCGCCGCGAAAAAACAGAAGAAATAGTCGATTATTTCATCCCTAGAGGTCAACCCAAAAACCCGGTTTCCTAAGAGTGATATCATCTCCGATTAATCAATGATCATTGTGTAGGGGCGGGTTCTGCCCAGATTTTTGTTTCCTGTTCAAGAATTTAAATAAACCCGCCCTTCCCCCATAACAGAATTGAGCAACCGGACAGGGTATGACCGGGTTTTTAATCCTAATTATCTTTTGAGTGAATTTATGTTATGCTGAGAAAGTCGTCATTAGATAAAACCAAGCCTTCTCTGAATGTTTAATGTTGAAATCGATTCCCAACTTGCCCTATTTTTATTGTTTTTTCATTGTCTGATTGGCGGAATTGCTGCACTGATTGCCAAACAAAAAGGTCGCCGTTTCAATCGATGGTTAATATTAGGATTGATTGGCGGTACACCGATATTTTTTACAGCACTTTGGATTAAACCTAAAGAATATCAAACTTGATGCTGTGCCATGTTGAACAAAATACCGAGAATCTTATCAACCTCGCTGATATAATAAGAATCGCGGTCAATATAAGCAGTCTTCTCAACCCACTTTAAAAACTTCCATTCATCCCCCGTTGTTACTGCCCCATAAATACAAGGCAAGCTTATATTTTCTTGCTGATTGTAAACATCAGCCGCGTACATTTCAGCAATACATTGTCCCAGACAGGATACAATATTCTCGTTTTTAGCCTCAACAATGGCAATCACAGGTTTTTCTAAATAGAATTGTTCTGCTGAAGCGCTCAAAATATAGTCACAAAATCCAGTGAGTCCCCGATCTTTATCTACATTAAAATCAATCCCTGAAAACAGACTAATCCGATCTGAAAGCCTCTCTTTGATTTCGAGCAGAATATTAATGATGATCAACTCTGATCGCGCTTTTTCGGTATTAATAGCCAGGGCTAGCGGAACATTTCGTTGTAAGGTTTGTTGTAAATAATCGCTCAGTTTCAATGGGATAGCATCACTAAATAGAGAGAAGTTTTCAATCGTTTGCAGACCGAATTCTGACTTGACTTTCTTGAGGGTAAATTCACTGTATGCCATGTTAATTTTCCCGATCTGATGGTTGAAGTTCCCCTAATTTATGAGCGTATCAATACTATTTTAAACGACCGGAACGTAAAATACTCACAATCAGCCATAATCCAAAGAAACTCGCAACCCCAAACAAAGCATTTGTTAAAATAGTAAGTTGAGGAGTTTGTGCGCCTGTAGTGACAATTGCCGCTCCAATAATCAGGGCTGCAACAACAATACTAAATGAAAGTCGATTAGCAGAATCATCTAAACTACGACGCAGGGGATCTAACTCACTCAGGGTTATATTCCATTTGAGCGTTTCAGAGGTGACTCGATCTAATAACTGTTCGACTTGACGAGGAGACTGCAAAGATAAACTTTTCATATCCAATGCAGTTCTTAATAACGTTTCCATCGGATTTTCTCCCAACAATTGACGTTGAAATAAATCCGTCATTAACGGCTTAATTTCTTCCAACAAATTCAACTGCGGATCGAAAGATCGGGCTACTCCTTCTAAATTTGCTAACGTTTTAGAATACAATCCTAAACTGCTGGGAAGTTTGATTTTATTATGACGAGCCAAGGCTAAAATCTCATAAAACACCTCAGAAAACTTGATTTCAGACAAACTCAAGTTATAATACTTTCGCAACATTTTTGCATAGTCACTTTCCAGCTTGGCTAAACTGGGAGGACGGGCAGACTCAGCAATTTTCATCGTTAATTGAGTACAGCGTTGAGCATCGAGATCGACAATCGCTAAGAGCAATTCCGTTAAAATTTGTTGACTCCGGGGATCAAGACGACCCACCATTCCACAGTCTAGTAAAGCGACTCGACCATCGGTTAGATAAAATAAATTACCCGGATGAGGATCAGCATGAAAGAAACCATCAATATAAAATTGTTTGAAGAAAGCGCGACAAACGAGGGTACTAATTGCTTGGCGTTCGGCCGTAGCATCTCCGTTGTAATTTTGACCGTCTACTTTTGCCGTTAAAATCGGTTTTCCATTCAACCACTCTAACACCAATAACTTCGCTGTTGTCATCTCCCAATAGACTTTGGGAACCATGATTTTTGTCGGGTCAAACCAACGACTTTCAGATAAATTGGTTCGCAGTTGATCCGTATGTATCGCTTCCTTTCTAAAGTCTAATTCGGCTCTCAACGCATTGCCAAATTCTTCAGCCAAGGCAACAATATCATAATCTTCGCCGAAGTCCGTTAAAGCAACTAATTCTCCCAAACCTTTGAGAACAGAAATATCTTGTTCGATAATCCGATCAATACCCGGACGTTGAACTTTCAGAGCGACTTCTTGACCACTTTTCAGGGTAGCACGATAGGTTTGAGCAATAGAACCTGCGGCGACAGCCTCAGTGTTAATTTGAGCAAATACATTTTCTAATGGCTGTTTTAACTCTCCCCACAGTAAAGCTTCCATTTCTACCCAAGGGACAGGCGGAACTTGAGCTTGTAGAGTGGAGAGGGTTTCAATGTAGTCGGCGGGTAAAATATCAGGACGGGTGCTGAGTAATTGTCCTAACTTGACATAAACCGGGCCTAACTCGATTAAAATATTGCGAAGGACCGCAGGTGTTGGTAAATTGGGTTCATCGGCTTTGCCACCTGTCAGCAAGCCGCGCATATAGTCCCAACCGTTGCGGAACACAACTTCAACAATTTGGGCTTGGCGAGAACTGTTTTGAGCAAGGTTAGAGATCACGATGCCTTTCCAAATTGGGTTTATTCTTCGTATTGTAATCGTTTGTAAATAAGATAGACAGAAGCGCTTTTTTATGCTAACTCCTACTCAGGGGGTAATCTCGCAGAGTGTCAAATCCTCGCTACAGCAAATTTTGTCATTGTTAAGCTAAACCGACTCCCATGAACTGGCGATATCTGATTCCCTTTTTTGATCCCACTGTCGAACATTGGTCAATGGAAGCCCGCCTCTTACGGTGGTTAACGTTTCTTTGGCTGAGTGTCGGGTTGGTGGTGGTTTTTTCGGCTTCCTATCCGATTGCGAATGCTGAACATGGAGATGGATTGTATTACTTCAAAAGACAGGTCATCTGGACGCTGGTCGGAATGGTAGGATTTAATATCATTGTCAGAACTCCCATTTATTCAGTCTTAAAAACGGCGCGTGTTGGTCTTTTTAGCGTTCTCGGGTTGCTGGTTCTGACCTTAATTCCGGGTTTAGGAACTTCAATTAATGGGGCGACGCGCTGGATTTCTCTGGGTCCTTTGCTGTTACAACCGTCTGAGTTGATGAAGCCTTTTTTAGTCTTACAAGGTTCTCACTTTTTTTCGGATTGGAATCGCCTCACTTGGAAAGTTCGACTCACTTGGTTAGGCATTTTTTCAATTGTTTTATTAAGCATTTTAATTCAACCTAACCTCAGTACAACAGCTTTATCTGGTATAACGTTGTGGTTGATTGCCTTGGCGGCTGGACTCCCTCTAATTTATTTAGGAGGAACGGCTTTAGGAGGGATACTTTTAGCAACCATTAGTGTCAGTTTTAAAGAGTATCAACGACGTCGGATTTTGTCTTTTCTCAATCCTTGGGCTGACCCGATGAATGATGGCTATCAATTAATTCAAAGTTTGCTGGCTGTCGGGTCAGGTGGAGTTTGGGGAACGGGGTTAGGATTATCACAGCAAAAGCTGTTTTATTTACCCATTCAATATAGTGATTTTATCTTTGCCGTTTATGCTGAGGAATTTGGATTTATTGGCGGTCTTCTCTTATTTTTGCTGTTGGCAGTTTATGCTACAATTGCCTTGAGAGTGGCTTTAAATGCTCGTCAAATTGAACATCAATTAATCGCTGTTGGCGTGATGGTGGTGATGGTGGGTCAGTCGATTTTAAATATTGCTGTGGCGACGGGGGCGTTACCGACTACGGGTTTACCTTTACCGCTATTTAGTTATGGTGGAAGTTCAATGATCGCGAGTTTAGCTTTGGCTGGATTATTGATTCGAGTCGCTCGAGAAAGTAATCAAGCTGAAATCATTTCCTTAGAAAAGCCGCCCTCTGAAACTCGAAAAAGGCGATTACCTTCTCGAAGAAATTAAGCGTTTTAAAATCGAGATTTGTACTTTAATTGAGCAAAAATTAATTCAAAAGAGGTACCCTGACTAAAGTTTCGGTTCAGGGTTGCTCTCAATTGTTTAGATAAAATCTGCACTAACTTGAGTCCTAATGAAGTTAAATTTTCCCAGTCGAGATTAGAAGAAATTCCCACCCCATTATCTTGAACTTTCAGGTGAAGTTTTTGTTCTAAATCTTTATACAATTCTACATAAACTTCTCCAGATCGACCATGAGGAAAAGCGTGTTTTAAAGAATTGGTAATTAATTCATTAATCAACAGCCCACAAGGAATAGCAGTTTCTAAATTAATTTTAATGGGTTCTACATCAACGATTGATTTAACTAAACCTTGAGTATCGCCCAATGAGAAAAAGAGATTATCGACTAAACGATGAATATAATCACCAAAATTGACTTGTCCTAAGTCCGTTGATTGATAGAGTTGCTCGTGAATTAATGCCATACTTTGAATGCGGGTTTGACTATCAGAAAAGAAAGCTAATAATCTTTCATCTTGAACTAAATCTGATTGTAAATCGAGTAAATTTGAGATAATATAAAGATTGTTTTTAACCCGGTGATGAATTTCGCGTAATAAGACTTCTTTTTCTTTTAATGAAGCTTGCATTTGTTCTTCAGCTTGTTTGCGTTCGCTAATATCACGGACAAAGCAAAAGTTAAACTCTTGTTTTCCGAATATGAGATGATTAGCGGTAATTTCAACCGGAAAAATACGACCACTTGCTGTGCAATGCAAACTTTCAAATGTCATTGAACCCTGAGCTTTGATTTTCTGCCAATGTTCTGACCACATTTCTAACGGAAACTCCGGATCAATATCGTGAACCGTCATTTTTAAAAGGTCTTCTCGAGAAAATTCTAAAGACTGACAAGCCGCTTCATTGACATATAAAATCTCAGCATTTTTAGCAATCCAAAATACCGCATCAATGGATCTATCTACTCCAAATTGAGTTAATTGTAATGTTTCTTCAACCCGTTGACGTTCTAAGGCGCTGACAAAAATCTCTCCAATTAATTTGAGTATATTAATACTAGCTTCACTCCAGGTTTTGCGATAACAAACTGCATCGAATCCGACGAACCCAAACAGTTGACTGCGAGAAACCATCGGAACACAGAGAATAGATTGAAGAGACTGTTTCATCCAGGTGTTTTTTTCCAAAATTGCAGCGTCAGGAAGATCAGCAATATTAGGAATATTTAGCACTTCAAATCGCTTCAGTTTTTCCAGTAAGTACGGAAAGCATTCAACCGCAATATTCTGTAAGCAGTGTCGCTGAGGTGAAATATTGCTTGCACACCATTCGTGAGTATTACTCATATAGATGCCATCTTCAGAGAGTAAAAATAAATAACTCCGATCAACTCCCATAAACTCACCGATTCGCTGCAAAGCCCCTTGAATTCCGCTCTCAATTTCATCAGCATTGAGATTGATAAATTGTGTGGAAATACTGGTAACAAGTTGTTCAAGTTCGACTCGATGTTGAAGTGTCTTTTCAGCTTTTTTGCGTTCAGTGATATCTTCTGCTATTCCAGCAACCCGATAAATTTCTCCGGCTTCATTGCGAATCGGAAAAGAGCGATCGCGAATCCAGCGAATTTCACCATCAGGTCGAATAATTCGATATTCTAAATCTTGATGGGATTGAAACTTTTGAGTCATTTTTGTTAAAGCAGACTCACGATCTCCTGGATGAATCGCTTCCCCAAGATAAGATAGAGGTTTATGATATAATTCTTGGCAAGAACGACCCCAAATTTTTTCATAGGCGGGAGAAACGTAAATCGTTTGTTGTTGATGAGGATCGATCATCCAAAAAATGCTTTCAATATTTTCTGCAAGTTGACGAAATCGTTCTTCACTCTGTCTCAATGCAGTTTCCGCTCTAGCGCGATCGCGAGTTTCGATAGCCAAAGATGTGATATAAGCTAAATAGGCTGCAAAATTTTGTTCTTCTAGCTGCCAAGTTCGCGGTTTTCCAATATGTTCTAAGCACAAAATTCCCACTGTTTTACCCCCTGAACAAATCGGAACATCTAACATTGATGTAATCCCCAAAGGGAGTAGATAAGAGTGAGACAATTCCTGAGTTCGAGGATCAGTGGCAGCATTTTCAACCGCTATCAGTTGTTCGTTTTCTATCGCTTTAAAATAAGTGGAATACTGGGAAATATAAATTTCTTGACCCTGAGAATGTTGGCTCAGTAACAGTTCATACAAGTTAGAACAAGTAATTTTAGAGCATTCCTGATTATAAAACCAAATTCCCGCTCGGCTAATATTTAACGTATGAGCCGCAATTTGAGTGATCGTTTGCAGTGCAGCTTGTAGATTTCCATTCTGTATTTCTGGACATTGGAACAATTCCATCATTACAACTTGTTGAAATTGCAAATGCACTTTACGCAGTTCTCGTTCTCTGTGAGCTTTCTTGCGCTGGCTAATATCTGAACCGATCAGTAAAATTCGTGTTTGTCCGTCTAAATCGATTTGTTCTCCAAACAGTTCTACATCAATAATTTTTCCAGATTTTGTACACCATTTAATTTCCTGATTAGCGATTCTTTGATGTTGTTTTAACTGTTGAATAATTTGAGTGCGTTCTTCAAGATTATTCCAAAGTTTTAGCTCAAGACTCGTTCGACCAATGATTTCTGATTTAGAATAACCAATAAGCCGAATAAAACTTTCATTGACATCAATTATTGTTCCATCATCAGGACTGCTAATTTTGATAGCTAACGGCAGATTTTGAAATGCTTTTTTAAATTTTTCTTCTGACAATTGCAGTTCTTTCGTTCTTTGCTCTATCCCAATTTCTAATTTTTCATTCATCTGTTATAATTGCTGAAAATTTTATCTTATAGTAAATGTTTTGCTTGACAACACAAAGCGAGAGACTGATGATTATTTAAATCTGGCTATTCAGTAAAATTGGCTGCACAGAAGAGTTCAAAATAAAAGACTAGCAGAACATGATCCTTGTGCTAAATTTTCTCTAAAAAACATGACATATGAGAAAACTTTACGTTCTACTGAGTCTTAAAATCAATGTTTATTCTGCCCTTTAAACATCAAGTGCATGAGCTTTTAGTTCTTCTAAAGTAACATACTCTAATGCGAGGACATGAGTTGATTTTAAGCGTACAGGTGGAGCAACTCCTGCGTCTAGAGCTTCTTTCCAGCGTTGAGCGCACAGACACCAGCAATCACCCGCTCTTAAACCGGGAAAATTAAATAACGGATTGGGCGTCATCAAATCATTTCCTCGACTGCGGGAAAACTCCAAAAATTCTGACGTGACTTGAGCGCAAATAACATGAGCCCCTAAATCACCCGAACCTGTATTACACACTCCATCTCGATAAAACCCCGTCATCGGAGAGGTACAACACACTTCGAGTTCATTCCCTAATACATTCGTTGCAGACATAACCTCATTCTGGAAATAGAATTGCTTTTAGCAGTTTAACACTGACTAAAAATCTTGCAGAGTTATCCATCAATTTTGATGAGGTTAGCTTTATTGAGCTTACAATCTTGTATAATACCAAATTTAAAGGACTTACAGATCAGAAAGTTGTTGAGGATTTCTGATGTATAAGCCCTACAAATCGGAGTATTTTTGAATTTAGGAACTTGGCGTGAGTTGAGGAAGAGATTTGCCCAGAGCCAAGTATTGCGGTGTCATCTCAGTTTCTAGCATAAACTGGCCCTGTTGACCGTAGGCTTCTATTAAAGCTTGATGAGCCAGTTCAGCCATGACTTGAAACTCCTCAATCGCTTGAGAGTAAGCACTTTCAGTTTGTTTAACGCTTTGGGCTACTCGTTCTAAACGTTTAATGGCTTGAGCAGCTTCGAGTTTGCGTTGGTTGAGTTGCGGTTCGAGTTGCTTGAGTTCCTCTTGTTTCAAAGCTAAAGTTTGCTTGGATTGCTGCAACTGTTTGACTCGATCTTTTTCACCTTTGATAGACTGAAAATGGAGTTGTAAACGCTCCTCTAACGGCATCAGTCTGTGAGGGGGTTGAAAAATTGAAGGCGTTTCCAGTTGAGAGATTGTATCTGTTAATTGTTGGATTTCAATCTGGAGTTGGGAGAACTGATCTGAGAGATTAGATTGAGATTGCACAGTTTCAGATGTTGAATAAACATCAGAGGAAACGAGGGTTAATGCCTTTTGATTCAGGGGTTGAGACTTGACAGCCATAATTAAAGTTTGTTCGTCTTTTGATCGGTTTTCAACGATGCCCCCTGACATTCAGGATAATTCTTCTCTATTGTCTACGGGCGCTTTGACGTGATGCACTCTCAAAACTATCCTGAACAATCGGGAATGATTCCTGTTCAAAATCAAAACGTCTATAAATTTTGTTCCAGAACTCAAACTGTCACAATTCTGGAAGTGGGAAAAGCTTCTACCAAATGTTTGTTTATAGTTTAGCACTATAACAAACTGTAACAATTATAAGATCATCTTTGATTAAAATCAAGGTTTTTTAGTGATCAGTTTTTGTCAACTTTGGCACTCGGTCAACCTAGATTTATACTCATCAAGGCATTGGACTGAAGTCGGGACTGAGGGCATGAGGAAAAGTTAATTAACTGCTATTGTTAGCGGGCTTAGACCCAGTGGAACAGGGACAAATTCGACAAAGCGATCGCTCCGGGGACTTGATTGTTTATTGAAAATTAGCCCTAAAATAAAGTGGGCATCTCTTGACACCCACTTACTGATTTTAACAGAAGATATTCCCTAAATTTTGCTAGATAATAATCAAGTCATCAGCTAACAGTTCAGTGATTCCTGTTACACCTTGAAGTTGAGCAATAATCTGGGAATTATCACCGATGAGATTATTACCATCTCCATCATAAATCAGATAAGTATCGCTACCATCATCAAACGCAAATATTCCCGCTTCCCCTTCAGTTAGGATATTCGTTGAAATATCAGTTTGAACAGTAGTAACAATGTTGATAGTTGTACCAAACTCCAGTTTAATTTGATCACCACCCGTTGAACCCAAACCCTCAAAATCAGTAATCACATCAAACTGACCTAAACCAATTTGAGTATTAATTGCATCCGTCGAACTCGCATTAAAAGGTAATCCTCCGCCATCTTCAGAACTCACATAACGGAATAAATCCCTTCCGCTACCTCCGGTTAGGTTATCTACTCCAAGACCTCCCGTAATACTATCATTTCCAAGACCTCCAATCAGGTTATCGTTATCGTTATCTCCGCTTAGAGTATCGTTTCCTTCTAGACCGTCTAAAATGTCATTTCCACCTAAACCATTGAGGTTATCGCTGAGAGTTCCTCCTGTGAAAGTTTGAGGATTGTCACTCGAAAAGTTTTGTATATTCACTCCAACCCGACCAGTATCTATTCCACCCCGACCATCGCTAACTGTGTATGTAAACTGATCAAATCCAGTCGTTGTGATCCGAACATATTCTATAACGGAACCATCGGTTGTTACATTATTAGCACCTGAACCCGTTACCGAAGATACTGTTAAAGGATCACCATCAGGATCACTGTCATTTGCTAGAACATCAATGATGAATGGATCTCTGTTATTCGTAATGAAAGTACCCTCATCATTAGCAATAGGAGGACGGTTAAACTCTAAAACGCTTGTTGCAGTATTGCTGTTAAGTTCGCCATCATTGACAACAAATTGAACTGTGCGATCGCTTAAATCTGGTTCGGGATCTACATTAGTGTAAATGACTCGTCCAAGCAGCGTTTCATACTGTGCTAAAGTTGCACTTCCGGTAATATTGAGAACATTAGTGGAAGTATTATAATTAGCATCCACTCCCCCAGGTAATCCACTAACAGATAAACCCTCATTGACGCCATCTGGAGGATTAACTAACGTCACTGTTGCTGACGCAATATTTGTATTATCGGGGTCAACAACACTGGTATTTCCAACATTAACAACGGCTGTACCTGTTCCGCCAGTGGTAAAAATGCTAGCGTAATCAGTACCCGTTGTAGTCGTGTCTACATCCAATACAGGCGGGTCGTTAACAGCAATAATATCAATGCTTGAAGTCGCCGTATTGCTATTAAGTTCACCATCATTGACAAACACTTGAATGGTGCGGGTTGTCGTGTTGGGATTTTGGGAGAGGTTGTTGTAAACCACTTGACCTATGGCTGTTTGATACTCCTCTAACGTTGCAGATCCG
>NZ_LATL02000127.1 GCF_000972705.2 Limnoraphis robusta CS-951
ATATTAAATATGTTAGGTATCCAGTGTTCTTCTCCCAGAGAGGATTGAAATTCTACAAGAGCATTATTAACACTATGACGAATCTCTATGATTTGCTCCTCAGAATAGTTTTTGCATTTAATATTTCCCAGCCAAACTAAAAAGGGATTGATGTCAAAAGTAAAAGCTTTATATGCGTTTTCAGCCGCAACAAGTGCGGTTGTTGCTGTTCCAGAAAAAGGATCAAGAATAATTAAGTTTTGCTCCGCACTCATTAATAGTTTTTCAACCAGTTTCACGCTATAAGCTGGAGTCAAGCGCAGCCATCCATGTCGCCCATAACTACAGTTGTATTTGAAAGTATAATCTGCTCGTTGCTTGAGAGTCGGTGACATCAATTTACTTTGCACTCAATAAAATTTCTAGTGTCGTTAACATTTCTTTCTTGATTAATTCAGAGTTTCTCTGGAAGAAGTCTGCTAAATCATAATCTAAAACATCTTTACAAAAAACAAAAAGAGAGGTTATACTACTACCGGAGACGTTTCCAATAATTACTCCACCTCGGCTATTGCGATAACGTAACACTAGATCAGCATCAATTTGAGAAGAGAATATTGCAAAAACAGGTAAATATCCATTAGCCCAAGCAACAGCAACATTATCTATATCAGCATTTTGTCTCTTGCTATCTTTGCTTTTGTATCCCTGGCGAACCTCAAAGACTGCTCCATTTGCTGGAANTCAATTTGAGAAGAGAATATTGCAAAAACAGGTAAATATCCATTAGCCCAAGCAACAGCAACATTATCTATATCAGCATTTTGTCTCTTGCTATCTTTGCTTTTGTATCCCTGGCGAACCTCAAAGACTGCTCCATTTGCTGGAACAGGAACATTTAGAAAACGACTATAATCGACGATCCATTGAAAAACTTTTGCTTTAATCTCTAAATTCTGAATTTTGGCAAGTTCCAATCGACCATCCAATGTTAACACTTTATCTTTATTAGTTTTCGTTTTTGTTGTATAAGACCAGGTAGAATATTTTATATCTTCATAACCTGTAGAGTCCATTAATATTTGCCTAAATAAGTTTTCACATCCTCGACCAATCTGACGATAAATAGAAGTCATACCACCCGCAGCTTTATGAGCCGCATACATTAAGTCAGAGTCAAGACCAATCCATGAGTAAAATGGATCAGCTCNTTATTAGTTTTCGTTTTTGTTGTATAAGACCAGGTAGAATATTTTATATCTTCATAACCTGTAGAGTCCATTAATATTTGCCTAAATAAGTTTTCACATCCTCGACCAATCTGACGATAAATAGAAGTCATACCACCCGCAGCTTTATGAGCCGCATACATTAAGTCAGAGTCAAGACCAATCCATGAGTAAAATGGATCAGCTCCATAAAGTGATAGAAACTGGGTGAGATTTAATCCTTCCTGTTTATTGCCTTGACCCAATTTAGGTTTATATCGTTTACAGATATTCAGAGGATTAAGAAATTTCTTGAGATATAACTGTTCGTCTACCACAATTAATTATTTATAATTTCAGCTAACTTATTATAATATAATTGTAAACACAGAAATATTTTAAAATTGTAAATGCTGTAAAATTTGCTGATTTAGAGTTTTAAGAATGGGTTTTTAGATCTTCATACGGGCCAAGAAATCTTTCACCGTTGAAATGAATCATGTGATCAGGTTGATCGGATATCCAGACTTCTGTTTCCCAACTGCCAGATAACGGTCATTTCTTTGTTGAGTTTGACGGTTCCAGAAGCAAAGTGATCCCCAAACGTCAGAGTTCTAGTTTACTGTATCACTAATCGCTAACTAGACAAACTGTTCGTGAGGAACGGCCAAACTGAGGGTAAATCAGCTATTAATAGCCAAAGTAGGAGATGAGTCAGTTGATTGCATGGCAGCATCCTCAAAGCGTTAGGGGTGGCAGGGGTTCAACCTTGATCGGGAAAAAGCCTGAAAACAGCGAGGGTTTGGGTTAATTTTCGGGTAACATGAAGTCGCTGAACCGACTGTACTAGCAAGGGTTTGAGGGTACTGTTTGCGAATTCCCGATTTTAGGGTACCCACATAATGGTAAAATTTCACAGTTTGTCAGATGTCGGGTGTCAAAGAGTGGAGATTCCTGAATCTCCTTGCTTTTGGCCAATGGCTGATGACTGATGAGTGATTTTCCGGTGTGTGGATGTCCAAAAGTGTGAACAACATGCGCTTATCTCCTGTTTTCGTTGCAGTTTTTGGGTTGACTGCAACTGTGGGGCTATCTAATTCTGCAAATGCTCAAACGTCTCCCGTTTGTGCTAATTCTCAAGAACCATTAAACATATCATATGNCAAAAGTGTGAACAACATGCGCTTATCTCCTGTTTTCGTTGCAGTTTTTGGGTTGACTGCAACTGTGGGGCTATCTAATTCTGCAAATGCTCAAACGTCTCCCGTTTGTGCTAATTCTCAAGAACCATTAAACATATCATATGATTTCCATTTAGATTGGCTGTTACCGCAGTCTGCAACTCAGGCTAACTTTTCTCCCGTTTTAGGTTTAAGCGAGACTGAAGGGGAGATAACCTTTTGTGAGAATAGGTTTTTTAGTGCTATTAATCCTACACTACAAACTTCTCTAGAAATTTCTTTACACAAAGCTGAGGTTACTCAACCTAAATCACTCTTTGTTGGACAAGAAGTTTCCGAATATCTTATCTTTAACAAGATTAAGCCAAGTTTTCCGTCTCTTTTTCCGGTTTCTTTTAATCAATCTGATTTTTTGCAGCTCAAACTTTTTTCTTTAGATACACAAGATTTACAGTCTGTTCAATTTGAGTCTGTTTTTGCTGGTTTAGAAAATTCTGAAGAATTGGCTTTAAATAAGTCAAAATCTGAGGAATTCTCTGATGAAATGGCTCTCAATAAGTTAGAAGAAGAGAAACCGGAGTTCGTTGAACCCGTCGAAGAATTGGCTTTAAACAAGTCAAAATCTGAGGAATTCTCTGATGAAATGGCTCTCAATAAGTTAGAAGAGGAGAAACCGGAGTTCGTTGAACCCGTCGAAGAATTGGCTTTAAACAAGTCAAAATCTGAGGAATTCTCCGATGAAATGGCTCTCAATAAGTTAGAAGAAGAGAAGCCGGAGTTTGTTGAACCCGTCGAAGAATTAGCTTTAAATAAGTCAAAATCTGAGGAATTCTCGGATGAAATGGCTCTCAATAAGTTAGAAGAAGAGAAACCGGAGTTTGTTGAATCTGCCGAAGAATTAGCTTTAAATAAGTCAAAATCTGAGGAATTCTCGGATGAAATGGCTCTCAATAAGTTAGAAGAAGAGAAGCTGGAGTTTGTTGAACCCGTCGAAGAATTAGCTTTAAATAAGTCAAAATCAGAGGAATTTTCGGATGAAATGGCTCTCAATAAGTTAGAAGAAGAGAAACCGGAGTTTGTTGAATCTGCCGAAGAATTGGCTTTAAACAAGTCAAAATCTGCTCTAGAAAGCAACTCAGAAATTACTTTATACAAAATAGAAGCAGAACAAACAGAACCCGTCTTATTTGACTCAGAAATTCAAGCCGTTTCTGATTCAACTCAAACTCAATCTAGTCAGTTAGGAGAACCTTTAGAACAACAATCCTTGGAACTCGCTCAAGCATCCCCAGAAGGTGAACCCCAACCGGAAATGGCACCGGAAATAGAACCGGAAATTGCACCCGAAAACACCATACCCGAACCTCCACCTCCAACGGTTCCAGAACCAGTAGTTCCTGTTCCACCGCCACCTTCTCCCCAGCCAAGACCTTCTCAAAACGCCCAACCAGAAGCTCAAGTTTTGGTTGCTGAAGTGGTAATTGAAGGAACCGATGATCCGGTTTTGGAGGAAAGAGTTTATAATGCGATTTCAACCGTACCCGGACGCACAACAACTCGTTNCCTCCACCTCCAACGGTTCCAGAACCAGTAGTTCCTGTTCCACCGCCACCTTCTCCCCAGCCAAGACCTTCTCAAAACGCCCAACCAGAAGCTCAAGTTTTGGTTGCTGAAGTGGTAATTGAAGGAACCGATGATCCGGTTTTGGAGGAAAGAGTTTATAATGCGATTTCAACCGTACCCGGACGCACAACAACTCGTTCTCAACTCCAACAAGATATTAATGCGATTTTCGCGTTAGGCTTTTTCAGAAACGTTCGTGCAATTCCAGAAGATACTCCGTTAGGTGTACGAATTACCTTTGAAGTCGAAGCTAACCCATCTTTAGAAGCCATTATTATTGAAGGCGATAGTGTATTACCGCCGACTGTTGTTGAGGAAAGCTTCGCAGGTCAGTTTAACAGAACGATTAACCTGAATGAAATTGAAGAAGCCATTCAAAAAATTAATACCTGGTATCAAGAGAATGGTTATGTATTGGCTCAAGTCATCGAAGCACCAGAAGTAACACCCGATGGAACAGTTACACTGGTTGTTGCAGAAGGAGAAATTGAAAATATTCGGGTGAGGTTTTTAAGTAGTGAGGGAGAACAAACAGACGAAGAAGGAAACCCGATTGAAGGTAAAACTCAAGATTACATTATCACTCGTGAAATTGAGTTAGAAGCGGGAGATGTTTTTAATCAAAGAACTGCTCAACAAGATTTATCTCGTGTCTTCGGTTTAGGTATTTTTGAAGATGTACGACTCCAACTCGAACCGGGAGAAGAAGACCCCCGAAAAGCGGTGATGATTGTTAATGTTGTTGAACGCAGTACAGGTTCTCTGGTTCTTGGGGGTGGGGTAAGTTCGGCGACAGGTTTGTTT
Organism: Limnoraphis robusta CS-951; assembly: GCF_000972705.2. The sequence goes on from NZ_LATL02000127.1 coordinate 4,796, forward strand.
GGTACGGTGAGTTATCAAGAACTCAATATTAACGGTAGAAATCAACGCTTAGGATCAGAAGTTCAACTCGGTGAACGGATTGTTCTGCTCGATATTAGCTTTACTGATCCTTGGATTGATGGAGATCCTTATCGGACTTCCTACACTGCTAATATTTTCCGACGTCAAGCCATTTCGGTTATTTTTGAACAAGATGACGAGGATGATAACGTTCGACTACCGAATGGCGATCGCCCTCGGGTTGTTCGGACAGGGGGCGGAATTACATTTACACGTCCCTTTGCAGAAAATGTATTTACAAACCCAGACTGGGTGGCTTCGGTGGGTCTTCAGTACCAACACGTTCAAATTGCGGATGCAGACTTAACCACAACCCCTCGAGATGACGCAGGAAAACTGCTGAGTGAAAGCTCCTCGGGTGAGGATGATCTGTTGACTGTACAATTTGGAATTGCCCGAGATCGCCGGAATAATCAGCAATTTCCCACCTCTGGCTATGCGTTTCGATTTGGAACTGAGCAAGCGGTTCCCGTTGGTTCGGGTAGTATTTCCTTTAATCGTCTGCGGGCGACTTATAGCTACTATCTCCCGGTGCAGTTTATAGAATTAGTTCCTGGTGGGCCTCAAACCATTGCATTCAACTTCCAAGCCGGAACGATGATCGGAGATTTTCCGCCCTATGAAGCCTTTGCTTTGGGGGGTGCAAATACAGTCCGAGGTTGGCGTGAAGGTCATTTAGGGGCGGCTAGGAGCTTTGTGCTGGCGTCTATTGAGTATCGCTTCCCCGTATTGGCAATTAGTAACTTCATCGTTGGGGGAGCTGTATTTATTGATGGGGCGAGCGCTTTAGGCACTCAAAGTACCGTTCCTGGAAACCCTGGGGGAATTCGGGGTAAACCCGGAAGTGGTTTGGGTGTAGGTGCAGGTTTGAGAATTCAGTCTCCCTTGGGGCCGATTCGGATTGACTACGGGGTGAATGATGAAGGCGAAGGTCGCATTCACTTTGGGGTGGGTGAACGATTCTAAACGATTCTCATCAGGTGGGTTTAGAGTCAAATATTTAGATGATGCCTAAACCCCCTAGACTTTACTCAAAAATTAGAAACTTGAGCAAAAGATAAGCTGGTTAACTGAGTTGTTTTTGGTTTGGCTTTTCTAGCTGCTTTATAGACAAAATCACTGGTTTTATGATGATTACTGAGGATTTTGTTGATGGCTTTTTTAGTGTGCATCGGCGTTGCACTCTCAACTGATTGAGCGAGTTCTGATGTTCTCTCCCCTAACCAACCGGATGCGACATCAAACCCCTCTGTTGCTTTTTCTAGGGTCATGTTATAAGCAATTTTGACTTGATCTGGAGTTGAATGTTTCATTTTTTTTATCACAGCTTGACGTTGTTCTTGAGTGAGATTGTTCCAAACTTGTTGTTCAATAATCCCCACTCCTGAAATGGCAATGACTGCATTTCCGGTGGCGATCGCTGAACCAATATCAGTCCGCGTTTTGACCAGATAACGTTTCCATTCTGGAGAAATTTCTTCCCAAATGGCTTTGATGACTGAAGCGCTGAGTAAGGCGGTTCCAACAGAAGGAAATAAGATGACAACGGTTGTAATAACAGCAGAAGTCAACATTCTTGGCCCGACTTCTGTGATGGCTTCTTCCAGGGTTATTTCATCTTTTAAAACTTTAATTAAAGTCGGAATCACTTCAATTCCGACGGTAAATCCTAATGCAGCAAAAGCACTTCCATCCATCAGTTTTTGGATCACTTTAATCGCTACACCTCGAATAAAACCTGTTTTTAAACCTGCTAAAGTTACTTCTAGAATATTAAAAATTTCGGCTTGAGCGAGTTCTTTTTCCTCTCGACAATAAGCCCCTATTTTTTTAATAGACTGAAACAAAATATTGAGCGTTGCGTTAATAGCGGCACCTTCTAAACCTGCACCGTTCACTTCTTTTACGGTTGCGGCTACACTCATTACGTTTGCTGCTAAGTAAGGATTTTCAGCAACCCATTGAGCAAAATTTTGGCTAATTGGAAAGCTTTGAACCCCATCAATATCAATAAGAAGGGTTGCTCCCACTAGATGAGCGTTTTCGGAATTGCTGGGAATTTCTCCCGAATAACGCTGAGATTTAACTTGTTTTTCAAGATATTGTGCTGAANCAAAATTTTGGCTAATTGGAAAGCTTTGAACCCCATCAATATCAATAAGAAGGGTTGCTCCCACTAGATGAGCGTTTTCGGAATTGCTGGGAATTTCTCCCGAATAACGCTGAGATTTAACTTGTTTTTCAAGATATTGTGCTGAACTCGCTTGGGCTTGAATTTCAGCAATGACTTGTCCGACTTTCTGAATATAAAGATCTGGACTCAATTTGGTCATTCCATCGCGGGGAAGTTGATCATCAGGAGATTCCGATCCTTTTAGTCCCGCGTTAATATTATAGCCAATGGCTTGCAAATGTTCAAACGCAAAACCAAAAGCTTGGGGATTTTGGCTGATTTGAGGATTACTTTTGTTCATCAAAGCTGCACCCGGTTCTAAAATTTCAGTCACAGAGGGAATGAGTCCGTCGAGAATTGCATCAATTTTATTTNATCATCAGGAGATTCCGATCCTTTTAGTCCCGCGTTAATATTATAGCCAATGGCTTGCAAATGTTCAAACGCAAAACCAAAAGCTTGGGGATTTTGGCTGATTTGAGGATTACTTTTGTTCATCAAAGCTGCACCCGGTTCTAAAATTTCAGTCACAGAGGGAATGAGTCCGTCGAGAATTGCATCAATTTTATTTTTCATCGTTCTGGCTCAGTTATCAATCAACTGGAATAGATTGAAGACTCCTGGCACTATCTTAAATTTTTTAGCCAAAATAGAGAAGCGTTAAATTACTGAACTTGGAAAACTTTGGATGTATTGATAAACTCGCAAATCTCCGTAAATTTACGAGTGAGTCTGTATTTTTTTTGACCTGATATCTATTGCATTCGATCCAAGGTACGATATTGAATGGCTTCGGCTAAATGATTGGCCAGAATTCCATCCGATCCCGCTAAATCAGCAATAGTACGGGCCACTTTTAAAATGCGATCGCTGCCTCGGGCTGATAGCCCTAATTTCCGAATACAGCCTTCTAAAAGCTGAAGACAAGTGTCGTCGAGTTGACACCATTTTTGAATATGGCGACTTTGCATTTGAGCATTACACTGGATATTCGCTTCATCTTGAAACCGAACTTGAGCAATATCTCGTCCTTTCTTAACTCGTTCTCTGATGGTTTCTGAACTTTCTCCGGTCGATTTTTGAGTAATTTCTTCGGCTTTTAAACGGTTAACTGCGACTTGTAAATCAATCCGATCCATCAATGGCCCAGATAGTCTTGCCCAGTATTGTTCTCGTTGTCGAGGCGAACAAGTGCAAGGTTGAATGGGGTCGCCGTAATACCCACAGGGACAGGGATTTGTACTGGCAATTAAAGTGAATTTAGCGGGAAAAACAACGGATTGACGAGTGCGAGTTACGGTAACAAATCCATCTTCTAAAGGTTGACGTAAATACTCTAATACGTTACGCTTAAATTCGGTTAATTCATCGAGGAAAAGTAAACCATTAGAAGCCAGTGAAATCTCACCGGGTTTCGGAAAACTTCCCCCTCCGACTAAAGATGGCCCTGATGCCGAATGATGAGGACTGCGAAAGGGGCGATCGCAAACTAAACTGCCGCAATTTTTTAACAATCCCGCAACAGAATGAATCCGAGTTACTTCTAAAGCTTCTTCAAAGGTTAAAGCCGGTAAAATTCCGGGTAAACGTCGCGCCAACATCGTTTTTCCACTTCCGGGAGGCCCAACAAAAATAAGATTATGTCCGCCTGTTGCGGCAATTTCTAAGGCTCGTCTAGCATGAGTTTGTCCTTTAACATCTTTTAAATCTAAATCAATTTTTTGCCTTTGAGATAACACTTTGGAGAGGTCTAACTTCACAGGTTTATAAGCATCTGGACGTTCTAAAAAGTCAGCCACTTCAAAAATTGTTTTGAACCCATAAACCGCCAGATCTTCCACAATTGCGGCTTCTTGGGCGTTATCTTCAGGGACAACTAACCCCGCAATTCCCATTTGAGAAGCCGCCGCCGCAATGGGTAAAACGCCCGCTACCGCCCGTAAACTTCCGTCTAGTGAAACTTCACCTAAAAATAAAAAATCCCCTAATAAATTGGGATTAATTTGTTCAGAAGCGGCTAAAATCCCAAGACTAATCGGTAAATCAAAACTCGGCCCTTCTTTGCGTAAATCAGCCGGAGTTAGATTAATCACAATACTCCGCATTGGAAAGGCATATCCGGCGTTTTTTAATGTCGCTTTAACTCGTTCACGAGATTCTTGGACAGCAGTATCGGGTAAACCTAAAACCACGATTTTCGGGAGTCCTCCCGAGATATCAACTTCGACTCCAACTTTCACGGCATCAATTCCGACAACGGAAGCACTCCAAACTCTAGCTAACATGATGATTTTGATGGATAATATTTCAAATGATCTCCTGTAATTGACAGAACAACTGAAGCTACAAAAATTGCAGCTTTTCGTTGTCCATCGGATGCTAGAGTTAAATTTAGACGAAATCAGACCAATGACTAATCAAGAAACGGTATTTAGTAAAATCATCCGTCGTGAAATTCCGGCTGATATTGTTTACGAGGATGAGTTGGTTTTAGCCTTTAAGGACATTGCCCCCCAAGCACCTGTCCATATTGTTCTGATTCCAAAGAAGCCTATTCCTAAGTTAGCCGATGCGACTCCAGAAGACCATGCCCTGATGGGACATTTGTTGTTAAAAGTTAAACAAATTGCCGATGAAGCAGGACTTGACAACGGTTTTCGAGTGGTGATTAATAATGGGGAAGATGGAGGTCAGACGGTTTATCACCTGCATATTCATATTTTGGGCGGTCGTCCCATGCAATGGCCCCCCGGTTAGAAAGAAGTCAGGTTGGTAGGGGCGGGTTCCGAATAGATCCATCATGTCTGACAGACAACTTATATAAACCCGCCCCGGAGTTGGGAGTCGGGAGTTGGGGAGATCTTGCCTGTTCCCTATTCCCCACACAAAGCGCTATACTTTTAATAAGCCCTGCTTATGTAAACATCAACAAAGTTTTATAAAAAATGCTTTACAAAACACTCATATGTATGCTGACCTGATACAATCAGGTTCAAGGTAGCTAACTTGCTACCGAGCGTACCTTGAAAACAGAATTTAGCAATTATTCAAGCATGACCACAACACTACAACAGCGCGAAGGCGCCAACCCGTGGGAACGGTTCTGCAACTGGATCACTTCCACCGACAACCGCATCTATATCGGTTGGTTTGGGGTTCTGATGATTCCGACCTTGCTGACTGCGACCATTTGCTTCATCATCGCATTTGTAGCTGCACCTCCTGTTGACATTGACGGGATTCGCGAACCTGTAGCGGGTTCTTTGTTGTACGGAAATAATATCATCTCTGGTGCTGTTGTTCCGTCTTCTAACGCGATTGGTTTGCACTTCTACCCGATTTGGGAAGCTGCATCTCTCGATGAGTGGCTGTACAACGGTGGCCCTTACCAGTTGGTGATTTTCCACTTCTTCATCGGCATCTGCTGCTACATGGGCCGTCAGTGGGAGTTATCCTACCGTTTAGGAATGCGTCCTTGGATCTGTGTAGCCTACTCAGCTCCTCTGTCTGCTGCCACTGCGGTATTCTTGATCTATCCGATTGGTCAAGGTAGCTTCTCTGATGGTATGCCTTTGGGTATCGCTGGAACCTTCAACTTTATGATCGTGTTCCAGGCTGAACACAATATCCTCATGCACCCCTTCCATATGTTAGGTGTTGCAGGTGTGTTCGGAGGTGCTTTGTTTAGTGCGATGCACGGAAGCTTGGTAACTTCTTCCTNCACTGCGGTATTCTTGATCTATCCGATTGGTCAAGGTAGCTTCTCTGATGGTATGCCTTTGGGTATCGCTGGAACCTTCAACTTTATGATCGTGTTCCAGGCTGAACACAATATCCTCATGCACCCCTTCCATATGTTAGGTGTTGCAGGTGTGTTCGGAGGTGCTTTGTTTAGTGCGATGCACGGAAGCTTGGTAACTTCTTCCTTAGTTCGGGAAACGACTGAAGTTGAATCTCAAAACTACGGTTATAAGTTCGGTCAAGAAGAAGAAACCTATAACATCGTAGCCGCTCACGGTTACTTTGGGAGGCTTATCTTCCAATATGCTTCTTTTAACAACTCTCGCGCTCTCCACTTCTTCTTAGGCGCATGGCCTGTAATCGGCATCTGGTTTACCGCTTTAGGCGTTTCCACGATGGCGTTTAACCTCAACGGTTTCAACTTCAACCNAAGCTTGGTAACTTCTTCCTTAGTTCGGGAAACGACTGAAGTTGAATCTCAAAACTACGGTTATAAGTCGGTCAAGAAGAAGAAACCTATAACATCGTAGCCGCTCACGGTTACTTTGGGAGGCTTATCTTCCAATATGCTTCTTTTAACAACTCTCGCGCTCTCCACTTCTTCTTAGGCGCATGGCCTGTAATCGGCATCTGGTTTACCGCTTTAGGCGTTTCCACGATGGCGTTTAACCTCAACGGTTTCAACTTCAACCAGTCTGTCCTCGACTCTAGTGGTCGTGTGATCAATACCTGGGCTGATGTAATCAACCGTGCAAACTTGGGTATGGAAGTTATGCACGAGCGCAATGCTCATAATTTCCCATTAGACTTAGCTTCTGGTGAGTCTGAGCCAATTGCACTCGTGGCTCCTTCCATCAATGGCTAATGCCAGTGTTCGATCCGAATAGCTAGTTAACGAACGCTCTCCACGAGGAGGGCGTTTTTATTATTGCACAACTTTACATAACTTTGCAAAGTGTGATCGGATTTTTGCCCAAAAACCGGGTTTTTATTGGTTTTAAAGCATTGCAAAGTCCTGACTATCGAGAGAACTTGCAGATACCCCTTCAAGCGTGGCTAAGAGTTGATCGGTTTCGGCGATTTGAATCAACGTATTTTCACCNAACGAACGCTCTCCACGAGGAGGGCGTTTTTATTATTGCACAACTTTACATAACTTTGCAAAGTGTGATCGGATTTTTGCCCAAAAACCGGGTTTTTATTGGTTTTAAAGCATTGCAAAGTCCTGACTATCGAGAGAACTTGCAGATACCCCTTCAAGCGTGGCTAAGAGTTGATCGGTTTCGGCGATTTGAATCAACGTATTTTCACCAGACTGCACAAACTCCAACTGTTCAAAGGTCAGATTCTCAGCTAATTGGATGATATCTTGACCGTCTACAAAATCTGTCACTAACAAACTGTCTGAATTGGGATCAAGAATCAGTTGCTCAGAAGCATCAGACTCAACAGAACTCTCTGAAGTTGGTTCGAGAGGTTCACCCGTTAACAAATCGCTGGCAGCAGAAGCTGATTCTAGGGGAGTAAACTTAATCGTATCAAAGCGAGCATATTCGCCCTGACGACCTTGAACCGAAATTTCAAAAGAATCACCGGGCTGTAATTGTACCGCTTCGTTAGTCACACGGCTCGTTAATGAGTCCGGTGTTGCTCCATACTCACCTAAATCTTCATCCAACTCGAAACTGTGGCTTTCTCCCGCAACAGTAACCGTAGCGGCGGAAACACCATCACTTTCATCGAAGTAACTGACTTCCACCCGATAAGTTCCCGCTTCCCCCTGAAAGCTTCCTAAAGCCGTTCCTATTTTGTCCCGAGAACCTTTCAGAGAAATGTGTTGACCCCCAGAAGCGCCAGAACCATTAATTGATTCGACGGTATAACCTGTCAGTTCAAGGTCTTCAGCTTCGATCACGATAGACTCAGAAGTAGAATCATCGGGAACTTCTGTACCAGAGTCATCCGGTTCGGAAGTTGGATCATCCTCATCGGGAGTTTGATCATCATCATCGGGAGTTTGATCATCATCATCGGGAGTTTGATCATCATCATCGGGAGTTTGATCATCATCGAGATCAGGATCATCAACAACTGGATCATCCGGGTTAGAATTATCTGGGTTAGGATTATCCGGGCTGGAACTCGCCGCTAAAAATTCCTTAATCGCATCAAATTTGGGCGAACTTTCCTGATAGATACTTTCTCGAACTCCCCAACTTCCCCATTTAGTAGGAGTCCCAACATCACTGAAGTGTGCAAACAAACCGCCACCGAGTTCAGACCATTTCTCAAAATATTCGGTGTACAATTCTCCCATGCGAGGATCACGGTTTGCTGCAATAAATAAATCCGTAATCGCCTGATTGTTTTCAACGCCCTTTGTACCGACAAGATGCTGTCCACCTTCATAAGCAACCAGATCTAAATCTTTTTGCTCGGCAAGGTTAACATATTTTTGCATCCAATCAAATGATCGTTGTAAAGCGCCTCCAAGTGGTCCGTTGTTGAGAACTCCGCCTTCAGTGAGTTCTTGAAACAGTTTATTTAAACCGCCATCAGGATCTTTTGTCCAGCTTTCAACTTCGGCTTTATATTGGGAATTTCCCAGATAGTTCCCAAAATAGGGCGCAATTGCGATCGCATCAATTCCCGCTTGTTCATAGGATAATCCAGTCGATTCGATGTATTCTAAAGACTTCGCTGCGGTCCAGGAATTCGCCGCTTGAGCGCCTAAAACCCCAACGACACGATCTTTGTCATTTCCGAAGACATCATCCCAAATTTGACTCACTTCAGAGGTGCGTTTTCCAAACCAATAACGGGCTTTTTCGTTATCAGTGACATTCAAATTTGAGAATTCCTGTTTTCCTTGATCTAGAACATAATTCGCCTGAGTAAACATAAAGTTCCAGACTTCATTAGAATACTCAACATAGACATTGAGATTGGGATCGAGGTTGTCTTTAACGTATTCGGCGAAGTTCTGAACATATTCATCAGTGGCTTCATGGGGTATGGTAAACCAAGGATCAATTCCGGTTTCGTTTGCTAATTCGACGAGGATTTCAACCGGAACACCTCCACCAAAATAGTCGGCATCATCGACTTCAGGACGTTCACTCCATTGTTTTTGTTGGGAGCTATTTGTGTCTATCCAATCCATGAATCGTAGGACTTTATAACCCTCTAAGCTTTCGATAAAGTCAGGGTTAAAAGTTAGGGATTGGTAAGTGTCGATGTATTCTTCTGGAATCACACGAATGTTGCGAATGTAGTCTCCAGTATTATTCGGATCGGTTTCAGTAATTCTGAGGTTTAATTTTCCTCCAGGCTGCGCGTAGAAAACATCTTGTCCCGGTTGGGATGCGGCTTTATCTTGTTTCGCTCCGAGTAAATAGTCAATCTTCCCTTCACCGTCGTAAAGGACAACAAATCGACCCCCTTTTTCATCGTTGGGAAGCATCGTTCCGACACTGGTAAATTCACCGCCATCGAGTGATTTGACCCAACCGTTTTCATCGAGTTCGAGTTGATTTGTTTCATTGGTACTCCAAGTGTTTGAACCATGCGTGATCCAATCTCGTGAACTTTTGAAATAATCGATAAATGGATATTGAGTAGACCAATCATTAATTCCGTTCAGATTGGTGCCGATTTGAACAGTGTTATTCTCCATTTTAGCTTCTCTGTATGTGGATTTGCAACAGTCTTGGTAGAAGCTTCCTGCTGGTGGTCTTTCAAAGCTAAAGCCTTTATTTTTCAGCAGAAATGTTAAGACAACAACCCTGTATTCTCGGAGAAGTACCGTTCCACGTCCTCACAAAAATTTGATTCATCAATCGATCATATTTTGATTTTAGCTCTAAATAAGTGATTGATGATAACAAGCTTATCTTAAACCAAAATCTCTAGTTTTAGCAATCGTTTTTTGTGTCAGTTATTGAGGTGTCACAAGCCTATTTATTGACAACAACAATAGCATGAAATTTATGAGAATTTCACGCAGATTAGTATCAGTATTTCAGTGAATACTTACAAAAAAAATATAGATTTTTTCTGAAAATGATTATTTATGTATTCAAAAAACTACAAAGTATTCTCCCATCGCTGTCAAAACCTGAAACTGATTGACTCGATGAATAAACCTTAATAAACAGTTGAGATTGAAAATGAGCAAAAATTGGTTGATTGTGTTCATGTTGAAAATAACCTCAGTGATTGCTTCTACAAAATTTTCAGCAACCCCCCCTAACAAAAATGAGTGAAAAACTCACTTCCCCTTGTGTTGAAAGGTTTTTTCAGATTTCTCAAAGTTACAGTATCACCTTTACCTTGAGAATCTGACCTTCCAACACTCAACCCCATCTACAAAGTCATTTATTCAGTTCCGGAAGAACAAAAAAACTGTGTGACAGTTCGTTAACTGTCACAAGCTGAATAGCGATCGCATTTTAGCCTTGAATTCAAGACAAAACACTGTCAATTTAGGATAAATTTATAGTGACTTTTGGCGGTAATCCTAAAACAACATGAATCGTCACTTGATCGAGTTCGGAAACGCTTTTTTCTTGAAACTCTTTGACGGTTAACAAAGGATTTAACATCAAACCCAAAAGCTTATTATTTGCTTTTGATTCAATCAATTTTTTTATTTCCTCTGATTTTACAGTGCCAATAGAACCACTGAGATTAGTCGTAACCTGCGGCACACCAACACCCGTTGTAATCTGAAAATTATTGACTTTAATTCCAATCTGTTTTAGTAAAACAATCACTTCTTTATAATCAGCTAGTAAATTATTCACTTTTTCTTGTGCTGCTGCACTAATCACTGCTGTTCCGTCTTGAAGGCTTCCAACAACTTGCTGACTGCCCGTTTTAACAAAACCAAACTTACTGAAAAAGTTGCCCATTTTGATAACCCTTAGAGTTTGAAGCTAAACTCAATGTTACTCCAACTACAAGAAATTGTAAATCATACCCGAGGTAATCTAACAAATATATCCTGTTCACTGTAAAAAAATGTTACAAAAATCCTGGGTTTGACTGGTTTTTACCCCGACTAATTCTTCATGTGTTCAAAGGGGCCAGGATTTAGAGAAAAGTTTGACAATTATTCTTACAAATCTAGCTGCATTGGAGCTAAAATAAAGTTAGGCGAATCAACAACATCTCGATCTAGATGAACACACGAAAAACAATTCACCGCCGATGGAAAAAGTTCTGGATAGTTTTTCTGGTAACTGTTGCTATGATCGGCTTGGCAGTTTCCAGTTATGCTTTTATCGGGATTTTTACCGTTAAAACGCCTGAAGAGTCTACTGTCAATTCTACCTCGACTCAAAATTCACTAGAAACGGTTGTCTCTCCCGAAGCTTCTGAGTCAATCTCTCAAAATCAACAAACTCAAAATAAACAAACGTTATTTTCTCAGGTTAATCGTTCATCGGGTTGTAATCCTTCCAATGGAGAACCTGTAGATAATATCATTGCATCTTTTTATGGAAAAGATGCTTATCCTTGGACGAATCAACTTCGTTGGAATTGTGTTTATAATATTAAAAACTTTTCCGGTTCTAATTTAATCGAAAAATTCAATAAAGCCCGAGATGCAGCCGCAGATAATGGCGGCGGAGTTGTTTATTTCCCTGCTGGAACTTATAGCTTTACCGATAATATTGAACTCAAAGACGGCGTAATTTTACGCGGTGAAACCCCTTCTGTAAAAGATGCTAAATCTGCTAATTATTCTCCGCCCTCAAAGTTGGTTTTTCCTAAATACGAACCCAAACTCTCAGGAAATGGCACACCGAACGAAACGGCTTTTAAAAAAATTTCAACAAATAATCCCCTACAAGATAGTAATATTGGGCTAGTTAATTTAGATATAAATCGCGCTGCTATTTCGATTTTANGTGAAACCCCTTCTGTAAAAGATGCTAAATCTGCTAATTATTCTCCGCCCTCAAAGTTGGTTTTTCCTAAATACGAACCCAAACTCTCAGGAAATGGCACACCGAACGAAACGGCTTTTAAAAAAATTTCAACAAATAATCCCCTACAAGATAGTAATATTGGGCTAGTTAATTTAGATATAAATCGCGCTGCTATTTCGATTTTAGCAGATATGAACGCCCAGAAAAATAAAAATATTGTGGTGTTTGGAGTTCGCAGTAATAACGTCGCCAAACCCGATCCAAAAGTGCCTGATCTTTCCTTTCAACAACCTTGGCAAAGATACAGTTATCGCTTTGCAGCCAATCTTGAACTTACGGCTTCTGAGAATATTTTAGTCGCTAATAATCGGATTAATGATCAAATTACGGATAATTTTGAACAGCCCGGATATAAACTAAAAACCCGCGATAAAAAATCGACTTTAACCTATTCAGACGGCAAAAAAGCCATCTTTCACTATGGGAATCATTATGGCATTGTGGTTAATCGTTTTGGCAAAGATGGTGAAGGATTTAAATTAGCGGCAACCCCAAAAACCGAACCGGGATTATTTCGCCCTGGGGTTGTAATTCGAGATAATTGGGTGTATCATACAATGAGAGTAGCTATCCATGCTTCAGGTCAAGGTTTAATCATTCAAGATAATCAAATCAAAGACCAAGCGAATAAACAATGGTGGTTAGATCCGACCGGAATGCGAGAAGCAACGGGTGCTGTTACTTTGGAAAATCGGGCAATTGATTGGTCGGGATGGGATGTTTTAGTTGAAGGAAATAATTATGAAGTCTATCGTCATATTGTCGGAGATACGGGATATTTAAGCGTCGATGGCGAGGGGATTTTAATTCAAGAATGTTGTGGCGGAACTAAAGTCAATGGGGCGATCATTCGCAATAATCAAGGGAATGCTTATATTGGATTTTACAAAGTTCAAGAGATGCAAAATGTTACCCTTGAAAATAATCAATTAAGTAACAACGCAGATATTTTAGTTCTCGCAGATACCAATAATAGCCCCTACGCGATGAAAGATGTGAAAGTTGTTAATAATCAAGTTGGCGGTAATATTGTGGCGAAAGCCAGCGCAGGCGGGAGTGGAAATATTATTCAAGGTAATATGGGGAATGGAGGGAAAATCGAGCATACTTGTTCTGTAGAGGTGAAGAATAATCAGGGTTTTGACGTTAAACCTTGCCAATAAAAAGCCCAGTTTCACGCAGAAACCAGGCTTTATGATTAATCAGCTTAATTTATGAAGCTGAGTTAACGAATTCAAATTCTATACTGCTACAGCAGACTTAGAAGTAGCGCTGAGTTCACCTTTAGCATACTTAGTAGCAAAGTCATCGAGAGTGATAGCCTTGATCTTGCTAGCATTTCCAGCCGCCCAGAATTCCTGATAACGTGCAGCACAAACCGCTTTCATCTTGGTAATAGAAGGCTTCAGGAAATGGCGGGGGTCAAAGTTAGCCGGATCTTTAGCAGCAGCTTCACGGAAAGCAGCAGTAATGGCTAAACGGTTGTCGGTGTCAATATTAACCTTACGAACACCGCTCTTGATTCCTTTTTGGATTTCTTCAACGGGTACACCGTAGGTTTCAGGGATCTTACCGCCATATTGGTTAATAATTGCGATCAGATCTTCAGGAACAGAAGAAGAACCGTGCATTACTAAGTGAGTATTGGGTAAGCGGCGGTGAATTTCTTCAATGCGGCTGATCGCCAAAACTTCGCCAGTCGGCTTGCGAGTGAATTTATAAGCACCGTGACTGGTACCAATGGCAACCGCTAAAGCATCAACTTGAGTCTTTTCAACGAACTCAACTGCTTCATCAGGATCAGTCAACAATTGATCATGGGAAAGCTTTCCTTCAGCACCATGACCATCTTCTGCTTCACCCATTCCAGTTTCCAGAGAACCTAAGCAACCGAGTTCTCCTTCAACNTGCGAGTGAATTTATAAGCACCGTGACTGGTACCAATGGCAACCGCTAAAGCATCAACTTGAGTCTTTTCAACGAACTCAACTGCTTCATCAGGATCAGTCAACAATTGATCATGGGAAAGCTTTCCTTCAGCACCATGACCATCTTCTGCTTCACCCATTCCAGTTTCCAGAGAACCTAAGCAACCGAGTTCTCCTTCAACACTAACACCAATGGAGTGAGCGACTTTAACAACTTCAGCCGTAACGTTAACGTTGTACTCAAAGCTGGCGGGAGTCTTCGCGTCTGCTTCAAGAGATCCATCCATCATCACGCTCGTGAAGCCATTACGCATGGCAGAGTAGCAAGTTGCAGGAGAGTTACCATGATCTTGGTGCATGGCAATGGGAATGTGGGGATAGGTTTCGATCGCCGCTAAAATCAAGTGGCGCAGGAAATTTTCACCCGCATATTGGCGAGCGCCGCGAGAAGCTTGCAGAATCACGGGGCTATCAGTTTCGTGAGCAGCCTGCATGATCGCAATGATCTGCTCCATGTTGTTGACATTGTATGCAGGGATGCCATAATTGTTTTCGGCCGCGTGATCGAGCAGCAACCGCATGGGTACTAGCGCCATATATAGTCTCCTCCTAAACTGTGTTGTCGGTGAGTTTTTTCTTAGATCGTCATCTTGAGATCATCTTAAGACAAAATCTTAAGTTATTGTGAATTGTATCAGAANCCGCGTGATCGAGCAGCAACCGCATGGGTACTAGCGCCATATATAGTCTCCTCCTAAACTGTGTTGTCGGTGAGTTTTTTCTTAGATCGTCATCTTGAGATCATCTTAAGACAAAATCTTAAGTTATTGTGAATTGTATCAGAATTTGGGTGCCGAGATGACATGGGAAGTTTGTGATCCCTAAAATTTGGGTGTTTTTTCCTCAAAAACTGTTTCCGGGGACATCCGCCCTCTGTGCAACCCCTATCACCACAGGCATCTCTCGACTAAACAGAGACTCGTCTAACTCCGAGTCAGACCAATCCCTGGAACGTAGATTAGGTGAAGTACCCCACCCTACTACGTTGAGGGTGGGGCTTCCTACCCTCAAGAACTAGCGCTCTTGATACACAGTGTTTCAACTGTCTGGTTAGGCGTAGATTCGGACACTTCCTGCCCTATTTTAAACTCAGCAAACTGCAAAAGGTTTAGACAAGCATTAACATCACGGTCATGGAATGTATGACATTCAGGACAAGTCCATTCNGTGAAGTACCCCACCCTACTACGTTGAGGGTGGGGCTTCCTACCCTCAAGAACTAGCGCTCTTGATACACAGTGTTTCAACTGTCTGGTTAGGCGTAGATTCGGACACTTCCTGCCCTATTTTAAACTCAGCAAACTGCAAAAGGTTTAGACAAGCATTAACATCACGGTCATGGAATGTATGACATTCAGGACAAGTCCATTCTCTATCTTTGAGGGTCAAGTCTTCTTTGATATATCCACAACTAGAACATCTTTTAGAACTCGGAAAGAATCTATCTACCCGGTAAATTTCACAGCCGTATAGTTCCCCTTTATATTCTAAAAGCGTTAAAAATTGTCCCCAGGCTACATCACTAATCTGTCTGGCTAATTTACGATTTTTTACCAGGCCTTTGATGTTTAAGTCTTCGCAACTAATGGCTTGGTTCTCGCCCGTTAGTTTTAGACTGATTTTCTGTTGGTAATCTAATCGTTGATTCGCTACTTTTTCGTGAATTGTAGCCACTCTAATTCTGGCTTTTTGACGATTATTAGAGCCTTTGACTTTCCGACTTAGCCTCCTTTGTCTAATTTTTAAGCGTCTTAATGAACGCTGAAAATAACGGGGATTAGGAAATTTTTCGGGCTTGGAGGTAATGAGAAAATCTTTCAACCCTAAGTCCATTCCAATTTTTTCCCCATTTAAAGGAGCTTTGGGAATGTCTAACTCAGTAACAATAGAGGCATAGTATCGACCTGATGCTGTTTGAGTAATTGTGACGCTTTTGATCTCCCCTTCAATTTCTCGATGAATGACCATTTTAATCGGGGTCATTTTCGGTAATTTCAGTTGGCCTTCTTCAGTGATTGAGAAATGTTGAGGAACTCGAAAAGACTGTTTATTTGAGCGTTTCTTAAAGTTGGGGAATTTTGCCAATTTTTTAAAAAATCTTACATAAGCCGTTTCTAAATCTTTCAAAGTTTGCTGTAAGGATTGGGAATTAACTTCTTTTAACCATTCATATTCTTTTTTGAGATGAGTTAGAAGTTTTGCCCACTCTTTATATCTCAAACTCTTTTTACACTCAGCATAGACATCGGTAGTTAAGCGCAAAAAATGGTTATAGACAAATCTAGAACAGCCAAAACATTTGGCTAAGAATGCCTTCTGTTCTTTATTAGGATA
>NZ_LATL02000128.1 GCF_000972705.2 Limnoraphis robusta CS-951
AAATTACAATGAATATATAACTAAATGTTCAGACTTACTGAAAAATATAGCTTGGGTTAACTTTACCAAAAATTTAAAAAAATATTCTCAATCTTTACAAAAGTAGGTTGACTTTTTATTCGGAGTCTTCATCTTTAATTAACGGCATATAAATCACGATTTGTCAATCCTAAAAGTTAACACATTTTTAGGAATGATCAGAGATAAAACATGGGTCTCTAGTCCGACATAACCAATCTTGGAGATTCTACCATCCCCCAATATAGTATTGCGAAACTGATTCGAGTTTGAATTATAAAAGTTTGGCTTAATAGTAAATTTGCATTTACAATAAATATTTAGTCGAGTATTAAATAAAAGCTGACAATGGTATCATTCACTCCTAGCAAAAATCTGATCTGCATTGACGCTAAAGTTGAAGGCTACGAACATCTTTGTCAGGGGGTTCTACTAGGGTCTGAGGTCATTATCCTGGATGCAAATCAGGATGGGGTTGAACAAATTACGGAACTTTTACGCGATCGCATTCGTCGCAGCACAGCACCCCGCATTCAAACTCTGCACATCGTTAGTCACGGTTCGCCGGGATGTTTGTATTTGGGGAACAGTCAACTGAGTATCAATACATTAGATCGCTATGCGGATCAACTCCAGCAGTGGAGGGGTGCATTAACAAGTGATGCTGAGATTTTACTCTATGGTTGTGACGTTGCTCAACAGGAAACTCAAAAACCGCATCCGTATTTTAATGTCACAGATCAATCAGCATTTACGCACTCATTGATTTCACCCTTTATTCAAAAAATACAACATCTCACCGGAGCGAAGATAGCCGCTTCATCGACCAAAATTGGAAGTGAAAAGTTTGGCGGAAATTGGCAACTTGATATTCAAACCGATCAGATTCTATCGCCTCTAGCCTTTACAGAATCAGTTCGAGAAAGTTATGCTGGAGTTTTCGCAACTTTTGTTGTGAATAGCATAGCAGATTCTACTGAAGTTCCCGATGATGATCCGACAACGCTAACATTACGAGAAGCAATAGACCAAGCCAATGCGACCAACGATCCGGCTGGTAATATAATTAACTTCGATCCGACAGTATTTAATACACCGCAAACCATTCAACTGGCTAGTCAATTAAATAACAACAACAACAATCAGACTGTTCAATTAAATATTGACGACAATAATGGAAACAATCTCACGATCAATGGCCCCGGAGCGAATAATTTAATCATTCAGGGGATAGGTAATGGTTCTGTTTTCCGAGTTAATACCCGTCAGCCAGAAACCGTTGTCAGAATCTCTGGTTTAACCATTCAAAATTCAGGCACCGGAATTCAATATGGGAGTGGACAGGGTAAATTAGAGATTGATAGCAGCACAATAGCCAATAATAACATTGGAATTGTCAGTCGCAGTCAACTTGAACTAACCAATAGTACCCTTCAAAATAATCGGACTCGGGGTATTTCTCTGTCGGGTAGCAACAGTCTTATTGAAGGTAATACTTTTATTACCACAGATCCAGCTCAACAACAAAGAAACGGCATTTATGTTTTTACTCAAAATAATAGCACTGAGCTAACAAGCAATGTTCAAATCCGAGACAACTTTATTGGTACCGATGCCAATGGTACACCTAGCCTCGGTCATCGCGATCAAGGGATTGAAATTGCCAGATCGATAGGAACTCAAGTTATTGGGAATGTTGTTTCTGGGAATGGAATTGAAGGTATTCTCGTTTATGAAGGTTCAAATGATACCGTAATTCGAGGAAATCTTATTGGAGTTGCACCCGATGGTACAACACCATTACCAAACAATAGTGATGGGATTAAAATCCGAAATACAACGGGAACGGTTATTGGTGGAGTTACTCCCGAAGATCGCAACATTATCTCTGGTAATAATGGCAATGGAATTTTACTTGAGACCCAGGTAGATGCTCCGACTCCTACCAGTAATACGCAAATTTTAGGCAACTATATTGGGGTCGATCAAACCGGTAATTTAGCAGTTCCTAACACCGAACAAGGGATTCAAATTGATGCTTCTACGCTCAATACAATTGGAGGTGTTAATCCCGGTGAAGGAAATATTATTTCTGGAAATGGTGCAGATGGCGTATTAATTGTAAATGCTGCTAACGACAACACAATTCTCGGGAATTTAATCGGTGTTAATGCTGCGGGTGATGCGCCAGTTCCGAATACAAATAATGGCATTCGGATCGACGGTTCAACGAATAATGATATTGGATTAGATCGAGTCGAAAATCCTGACGTTCCAGGAACGAACCGCAACGTTATTTCGGGGAATGGAATTAATGGTGTCTTAATTGCCAATAGTTCCAACGAAACTAAAGTTCTGGGTAACTTGATCGGAACGAATGGGGCTGGAAATGTTGCCATTCCTAACGGGGAACAGACGGATGATCCGGCGGTAATTAATGGCGGAATTGGGGTAGAAATTCGCAATTCTAGCAACAATATTATTGGTCGAAAAACTCCCGGAGAACAGAATACAATCTCAGGTAATCTTGTTGATGGAATCAGGATTACAGGGACTCCTGAAGTTGATTCAACTGGAAATATCATCCAAAGTAATTTAATCGGTTTGGATACAACCGGAGTCGCAGCAATTCCCAATCAAACTAATGGGATTTTGATTAGTAGTGCAACAGTTAATATTATCGGGGGAAGTGAGATAGGTCAGGGAAATACGATTTCTGGAAATACAATTAACGGTTTAGTTTTAAGCACTGCCAACAACAACCAAATTTTAGGGAATTTCATCGGAACAAACAGTGCAGGGAATGCTGCCGTTGCTAACAGTAATAATGGTTTAGAACTTGATAACGCTGTTGGCAATAGTGTGATTGGAAATCTCATCTCGGGTAACAGTGTTAACGGGGTTTCAATTGTTAATGCTTCGAGTGGCAACCCTATTCAAGGAAATCGCATCGGGGTTGCTGCGGATGGTACGACTGGACTGGCAAATGCTAACAGTGGAATTCTCGTCGATAATGCGACTAATAATATTATTGGCGGACTAGAAGCCGGACTGGGTAATACTATTGCTTTCAATACAGGAGATGGCATTACTGTCATTAATGACGCATCCGTTGGAAATGCTATTTCGGGTAACAGTATTTACTCGAATGGTGCAGCAGAAGATAATACTGCAATTGGGATTGATTTAGCTAACGATGGCGTAACTGTTAATGATGCGTTAGATGCCGATTTAGGCCCCAACGCCCTGCAAAATTATCCCGAATTAGTGTTAGCGGAACCTGTTGAGAATAATACCGTTGTTGCAGGTCGGTTTAACAGTTTACCCAATACCACTTATCGCTTAGAATTCTTTAGTAATGTTGCAGTTGATTCCTCGGCAAATGGTCAAGGTCAAAGCTTGATCGGTACAACTGAAGTCACAACAGATGCACAAGGAAATGCAATCTTCACAGCAACTTTACCCGCAACAGGTGATTTATCGGGTCAATTTATTACCGCAACAGCAACAGACCCAACTAACAACACCTCGGAATTTTCTAGCGCGGTAGATGTCAGTTTACCTGAAATTACCATAGCAGCAAATCTCGCCCAAAATGAAGGGAATGATGGCACTGTTGACTACACTTATACTGTGAGTTTGAGTAAACCCAGTACCCAGAATATTCTTGTTAACTACACCACCAATGATGGCACCGCAACCCTCGCCGATAATGACTATGTTGATAACGATAGCAGTTTAACATTTGAAGCAAATCCCTTTGTTGAAACGCCTCCCAGTCTGCCGATAACGGTTCAAGTTAATGGTGATATAACCTTTGAAGGAGATGAGGTTTTTAACGTTAGTTTAGATAGTGCGAGTTTAGGTAATATTGTGACGCCTTCAGTCACAGGAACCATTACCAATGATGACCTCCCTCCTAGCATTTCAATTAGCAATATTACGGTTAATGAAGGAGATGATCAAGCCACTGTCACGGTAACAGCTTCTAAAATTAGCGGTTTTGCAGCGAGTTTTGATTATGCAACTAGCAATAGTACCGCAGCAGCAGGTTTAGACTACACCGCAACAAGCGGAAATTTAACCATTCCCGTCGGACAAACGACTGTTAGTTTTAATGTTCCTTTACTGGATGATGATTTAGAAGAACCCGATAAAACGTTTAGCATTAATCTCACAAATCCGGTGGGAATTGATGCTGAAAGTAGTATTCTAACTGCAACGGTAAATATTCTCGATGATGACTTGTCTCCTGTCCTCAGTTTAGATGGGGATAATATTAACTTTACCGAAGGCGGAGATGCCATTGCGATCGCGAATAATATTACCATTACCGATGCAGATAGCACAACTTTAAGCACTGCCAGTATTAGCTTAAAAAATCCTCTGAACCCAGAAAGCGAAACCCTTTCTATTGTTGGTTCATTACCTGGGAATATTACCGCCAGCGAATATAATCCCCTTTCCGGACAATTAACCCTAACCGGAGTTGCCAGTTTAGCCGACTATCAAACCGCATTTTCCCAAATTGTTTATAACAACACTTCTGCTACTCCTAACACCAACCCCCGCGAAATTGAGATTACTGTTAGTGATGGGATTAACGCCAGTAACGCCGCTTTTTCAACCGTTAACCTCACCGCAGTTAATACGCCGCCAGTCCCCAATAACGACACCATAATCACCCGCATTGATACCCCGATTACCTTTAATATTACCAATAACGATTTTGACCCCGATGGTATCATTGATCCGAGTAGCGTTGAACTGGATTTAACGGGTTTAAATAATCAAGGAAATGCCACAGTAGACGAACAAGGTAATCTCACCTTTACTCCGGCAACTGGGTTTACCGGAAGCGTTAATATTCCCTACACTGTCCTAGATAACGGCGGAGAATCGGCAACTGCACAAATTTCAATTACGGTTAATACTTCCACCAATCAACCGCCTGTTACCCAAAATTTAATCACAGAAATTATTGCGAATACGGCGACTCAAGTTGCGATTCCTGCGTTAACGGCAACGGATTTTGATGGGACAATTACTGCTTTTCAAATTACCCGTTTACCTGAAAACGGTCAACTGCAACTTAACGGTGAAACGGTCACTGCCAATCAAACGATTTCTCTCGAAGATGCCGGAAATCTTACCTTTATTCCCAAACTCGGTTTTGTCGGATTAGCAGAATTTCAATACACTACTGTTGATAACGATAACGCCTCGGATTTAACCCCAGCAATTGTTGTAATTCCGGTTAATAGTACAAATCAACTTCCCGTCGCAGCCGATAACATTGCCAGTCCTAACCCGGGTAATAACACAGCCGTTTTGATTCCTGAACTCACCGCCACCGACGCCGATGACACCATCACAGGGTTTCGGATTACTAAGTTTCCCACAAATAGTACCCTGTTGTTAAACGGTCAACCGTTAACGACTCCAGAAATTGCGGTGGCAGACGCAGCAAACCTCAGCTATGTTGGCGGGGGGAACTTTACCGGAGATAGCTTCCAATATACCGCTATTGACGCTCAAAACACGGAAGACCCCACACCCGCAACTGTTACCCTCCCGGCGTTAACAACGGATAACCTACTCCCCGTTACGGTCGATAAAATTGGGCCAATTATTCCCAATGCACCCACACCCGTCACTTTACCGAGTTTGCAGGGAACCGACGCCGACGGAAGTATCGCCAGCTTTACGATTACAGAATTACCCGTTGGGGGTCAACTGTTATTGGGTGGGACAGCAGTGGCGATTAATCAAGTCATTCCCGCAGACCAAGCCGACCAACTCGCCTTTACTCCCAACCCTGAATTTAGCGGTTTGACGCAATTTAGTTATGTGGCGACGGATAACCAAGGCGGAACTGATGAGACACCCGCAACTTACAATCTGTTGGTAAATGTCACAAATATACCGCCTCTACCCAGCAACCAAGGGACGCCGCTTTTAAAAAATGTTTCGACTCAAGTTCCCCTTCCACCTTTAGCAAGCATTAATAATGAAAATGCTGCCAGTTTTACCTTAGTTGAACTTCCCCTCGGCGGACAAGTTTTCCTCAATGGCGAACCTGTTACTCTCAATCAAGTCATTCCCGTTGACCAAGCCGGACAACTCACTTTTACGTCCAATCTCGATTTTAGTGGTTCAACCGTTCTTAAGTTTACAGCGACTGATACGGCGGGAATTACGTCTAGCCAAGTCGGAGAAGTATCACTGTTTATTCTTCCGAACCTGTTACCGACTGTTGAACCGTTAGAACTTCCCGGTATCGTCCCGACTTCTGTTCCTGTTGGACTTCCCTCGCTGGTCGGAACGGATGAAGATGGTACGATTGCTAGCTTCACTCTCAATAATATTCCTGCTCCTGCTGAGGGTCAATTATTAATCGGTGAGACTCCTGTTTTTAACCTCGCTCAAGTGAGTGAAATTACACCCGCAGAAGCGGCGAATTTGCGGTTTGAAGCGAATACAAATTTTGTCGGAGATATTGTTCTCAATTATGTCGCTACTGACAATGATGGTCAAAGTTCTCAACCCGCTTCCATTAGCATCAGTGTATTGGTTGGAACGCCAAGTATAGACTTTGATATTCCTCAGTCTGAACCCATCGCTGATGAATTAATTGTTCCTGAGATTCCGAATAATGGCACCGCAATTCCTATTCCCCCATTAACAGCGAATGACCTGAATGGAGAAATTGTTAGTTTCTCGATTCTTGAGTTACCTTTAGAAGCGCAAGGTCAGTTATTCTTTAATGGCGTTATTGTCACTCGTTTGAGTCAAGTTACAGAAATAACAATTGCTGAAGCATCTCAACTGACGTTTGTTCCGACTGCAACGTTTTCGGGTCAAATTCAACTGCGTTATACCGCAACCAATAACTTCGGTTTAACTTCGAGTTCAAGCCGAATTATTTTACAAGTTCCCACGATTTCATCTGAGATTTTAACATTACCCACTGATCTCCCGTTAGAGGTTTTAGCCTTTACTGCAACACTCGCCGGATTTTCTCAATCCTACAGTTTCATCAGCGAATCTATTGCTTTGAATACGGTTGAATTTTCGATAGAAGGAACTGAAATTAATGACATTTTGATTGGCGTTGAAGTCAGTGAACAAATTGTGGGTTTAGGGGGAGATGATGAAATTACTGGCTTTGGCGGAAATGATAATATTTTCGGGAATCTGGGCAATGATATTATTGATGCAGGTGATGGAAATGATGTCGTTGATGGCGGTACCGGAGAGAATTTTATCGTCGGTGGTGTGGGGAATGATACGCTAATTGGGGGGTCAGATAATGATACTTTAGTTGGCGGTTCAGATGATGCTGAATTAGCCGATACAGATGGTCAAGACCTTTTAGATGGCGGTGACGGAAATGATACTTTATTTGGAAATGAAGGTGAAGATACGCTGATTGGCGGTGATGGAAATGACCTGATCTTTAGTGGGAAAGACAATGACCTAGCCAGTGGAGAAGATGGGAATGATACGATCTTTGGAGATGTTGGAGATGACAGTATTGTTGGCGGTGAAGGGAATGATTTATTACTCGGAAATCAAGGCAATGATACCATCAGTGGCGGTGAAGGAAATGACTTTATTGCCGGGGGTCAGGGTGATGATTTACTGTTTGGTGATCAAGGAAATGACCAAGTTTATGGGGATTTAGGTGCCGATACGGTTTATGGAAATCAAGGAAATGATAGCCTCTACGGGGGCGAGGGTAATGACAGTTTAATTGGCGGTGAAGGGGATGATTTCTTGTCCGGTGATGGGGGAGATGATATTCTCTCTGGTGGCGAAGGAGCGGATATTTTTGCACTCCTATTAAACTCGGGTTCCGATGTGATTGTAGACTTCGCAGACAGTCAAGATTTACTCGGTTTAACGGCTGGTTTGAGTTTCGAGGAACTGACGATTGAACAGAGTGAAACGGCTACATTAATTCGCTTTGAGGGTCAACTTTTAGTTACACTTAACCGAATTAATTCAACTTTAATTACCTCAGACGATTTTATCACAATCTAAGCTAGACTTCATCTCAATTATTTAAAAACCCGGTTTCTTTGAGAAACCGGGTTTTTTTGCCTCCAGATTTCAACGAGAATCATCGCTTAATTGAATTCATATATAGCAGAGAAAGAGTTGATTAGGACACTGTTTTTCTGTCAAATCCTTTTATGATAAAGGTTTCAATTCTGTCTCCTGTCTCCTGTCTCCTGATTTCTGCTATATTGATTATTCGGACATGATATGAGAGTCCCTTTTGGTAAGGGCTTCAATAACGATAATCCAAACAACAAACGCAGTCCCAATTTTTCAAACCAAGGTAATCCTAAACCCCATCGCATTTTCTGCATGAAATAAATCTCCAATGCAGCTTTAAACAAAGGAATCAACCGCCCCTGTACTGCATAGGAATATCGGCGTTTTCCCGTTTCAGGATCAGGAAGAATAGGGGCGGCAATATATGCAATTCCTGTGTTGCCAAACTCGGCAAAACACAACACTTCTAAGGTAGGAGTTTTTAAAGGGGGTTTAACTGCACCCAATTCCACTGCAATATTATGGGCAACTGCGGCTCCCATAACCTCCGCCATTTGTCCACTTTTTGGCAGTCCAATCGCAATCTGAGTGGTTTCCGGTTGTTCTAAATCTACACTTAAACCCACCGCATAAATTTGAGGAAATTTAGGATGTTGATAGCTGTTTGTAACGGGAATAAATCCTTTTGTATTCGTTAGTTCAGGTGTTTCCCTCAAAAATTTTGCCCCCAGGAAAGACGGTAAAATCATTGCATATTTAAACGGGATCTGTTGACCTGTTGCTAAATTAATTGTATCAGGATTAATTTCTGAAATACTGGTGTTATTTAGGGTTTTAATTTCTCGTTTTTTGAGCAAGCTACCCGTTAATTCTCTGGCATTTTTCATCCCAGCAATTCCCATATGACCTACATAGGGTTCCGGTGAAACGTAGGTGATGCTCACTTGATCTCTGATTCCCCGACGACGCAATACCCAGTCCGCCATCAACACAAATTCATAAGCTGGCCCAAAACATCCCGCCCCGGACATCGCTCCCACCACCAAAGGCCCCGGATTCTCTAAAAACTTGAACCAAGCTTCTCTGGCTGCTATGGTATGATCAGGAGTACAAACCGACTGCGTGTAACCCCCATCGGGCCCTAAGCCGGGAATTTCATCAAAGGCTAAGGATGCTCCTGTGGCGATCACTAAGTAGTCATACTCCATCACTTGCTTTCCTACGGTTAACTGCTGGCGATGGGGATCAATGCTTGTCACAGCACCCGGTATCCAGTTGATGCCTTGTCTGCGGGTTAATTGCCCCAGATCTAATTGAATCTGATCGAGGGAGGCTAAACCAAACGCCACCCGAATTAACCCCGGAATAAACGTGAATTTCGGCCGCTCAGAGATTAAGGTTACGCTATGTTCAGTGGGCAGATCATGCCGGAGTTCGTAGGCTGTTGGCAGTCCCCCTAGCCCCGCTCCCACAATAACAACATTCGCCATTTTAAGCAATCCTGATAAAAATCCTGCTGTGAACCCACTTTGAGTTAACTTCAGTCATTTTTTGTTGGTGTCTACTTCTTAATATTACTAGATGGTTATAAAATTTTAAAATAAGATTGATGAAGCTCGCACTGTTCCAGTTTGATACAAAAAGTTGGTCTTGAGTTGGTGAACTACCGCACACCGATCAATCGCGGATTCGGTGTTGGCTTCTGATTTCATAGCCCGATGCCATGACCGCAGGATCGGTTATCCGGTCTTATACAGGCTCCCTCAGCAGAGACGGGGTTCCCTCCGCCTTGATTAATTCTGATACCTTCGTTCCTGATATTAAGTGCAGCGTTACCATCACGATCATGATGAGTATTGCAATTAGGGCAAACCCATTCTCTGATATTCAGAGGCAACTCATCTATAACATGACCACAGCAAGAACAAGTTTTGGAACTGGGGAAGAAGCGATCAACTTCTATGAGTTTTCCGCTTTTTTGTTGGAGTTTGTAATCAATGAAATTAACAAACATTCCCCATCCGACATCAGATATTGTTTTTGATAGTTTTCGGTTCTTAACCATTCCCTTGATGTTGAGATTTTCAACGACAACTACTTGGCTTTCGTTTACCAACTTTCTTGATAATTTGTGCAAGAAATCTTGGCGGGAGTTGGTTATTCTTTCATAAACCTTAGCAACATTTTTCCTGAACTTCTCTCTCGATTTACTACCTTTGGTCTTTCGGGAGAGTTTTTTCTGTTTTCGAGCTAGATTCTTTTGGTGACGTTCAAAATGTTTTGGATTCGCGTACTTCGTGACACTTTCTCCATCGTGGACAATTGCAAAATCTTTTAACCCTAGATCAATCCCAATAATTTGACTTCCTGATTCCTTAACTTCAGTTCCCTTTACTTCACAAAGAATAGAGGCAAAATATTTATTAGTTGAAGTCTTAGAAATTGTTACGGTTTTAATTTTACCTTGGATTTCCCTGTGAAATACTGCTTTTATTCCACCAATTTTGGCAACTTTCAGGAATTCTCCGTTAACAGTAATATTTTGGGGATATTGGATTGATTGCTTATGATGTTTAGACTTGAATTTAGGAAACTTAGCTCGTCCCTCAAAAAAGTTTTTGTAGGCTTTGTCTAAGTTAATTGCTACGCACTGGAGAACCGATGAGTAGCAATCTTCTTTGAGCCAAGGATATTCTTTCTTGAGTTGAGGTAACATCCCTTTGTAGGTTGCTAATTTTAAACTTTTTTTGGTTTCTTGGTAGTGCTGAATACAGGCATTTAAGGCAAAATTCCAATACCATCTTGCACAACCAAACGATTTGGCTAATGCTAATTCCTGTTCTGGCGTTGGGTAGAGTCTAACCTTGGTAGCCTTCAGCACTTAGATCACCTTCTTGATTGAGTGTTATGGTTTTGATGTACGCTGACTAGAACACAAGTTTTTAGATATAGGGAATAAAGAATGTTTGTTCCTCAACCGTTAAAACCGGGCGATCGCTTACGAGTCATTACCCCCAGTGGTGCGTTGCGAAATATTGAACCGTTTGAACAAGGTTTAGATATTTGGCGATCGCAGGGCTATGATTTAGAACTGACAACAGGTTACACTGATCAATGGGGTTATCTCGCCGGAACCGATGACGCCCGACGCCAGCAACTCGCGGAAGCTTTGAATGATGATCATTGTAGCGGTATTATTTGTTCTCGAGGCGGTTTTGGGGCAACTCGTTTACTCGAAAGTTGGGGTTGGGAAACCCTCAAACCCGATATCACCCCTAAATTTTTAATCGGCTTTTCAGATATTACGGCTTTACTCTGGGGAAGTCTCGGAAAAACCTTCGGAATACACGGCCCTGTTTTAACAACTTTAGCACAAGAACCCGACTGGTCAATTCAACGATTATTTGATTGCTTAGAAGGTCGTCCAGTTGAACCGTTACAGGGGATAGGATGGGGAAACGGAAAAGTGATCGGGCGGCTATTACCGGGAAATTTAACTGTCGCAACTTGTTTACTAGGAACCGCTTATCAACCGCAGTTAGCGGGGGCTATTTTAGCCTTTGAGGATGTGAATGAGGAACCCTACCGCATTGATCGAATGTTAACCTATTGGCGAATGACAGGCGCGTTACAACAGGTTGCAGGAATTGCGTTAGGGCGGTTCAGTCAGTGGGAGAAGAATATTAACCCCAATAGCTTTAAGTTAGAAGAAGTTTTGCGCGATCGCTTGGGAGATCTCGGGATTCCTGTTGTGTCGGATCTGCCATTTGGTCACGATGGGGTCAATGCTAGCTTACCTGTAGGGATTATAGCAGAGTTAGATGGCGATCGGGGAATTTTAAATATTTTGCGGGATGAATGCCGAGATTAAATGATATTTAATTCGATATTTAATTCGTTCTCAACCTCTTCATCAGAATCAGCTAAAGGTAAAATAATTTCAACCGTTGTACCTTGATTTCTTCCGGTACTACTCAGCTTAATGTTACCGCCCATCATCTCAACTAAATGTTTAGAAATCACTAATCCTAACCCGGTACTTCCTTGAGGGGAAAATCGGCCTTCATCTTCGACTTGAAAGGGTTGAAAGAGTTGATTCTGATTGGAGGGATCAATTCCCACTCCTGTATCTTTAACAGTAACAACAGCCATCATCATTTCTTGGGGCTGCTGATTGTTTGAAGAAACAGTGATATATTGGATTTCGGTCGTAATCGTAATACTACCCTCTTCTGTAAATTTTATCGCATTACCAATCACATTAATAAAAACTTGTTTGAGTTTGGTCGAATCAGCTTTAACTCTAATAATATTCAGATAGTTTTTGCGATGGAGTTGTAGATTTTTTTGGCGAATATTGGCTAATTGTAAGTAAATCGCGGCTGAGAGACTCGAATGTAAATCAACGGATTTTATATCAAACGTCAATCGACCCGATTCAATTTTTGCTAAATCTAAAACTTGATTAAGTAACGTCAGTAAATGAATAGAAGATTGATAAGCTTGTTGCAGTAGTTCTACTTCTTCTTCGTGATCATCACACAAATCATCTAATAATAACTGTAGGGAACCAATAATCCCATTCATCGGAGTTCTCAGTTCGTGAGAAGTTTGTCGGAGAAACTCATCTTTGCGATGATTCATTTCCTGCAAAACTCGATTCTGAGCCTGTATTTTCCCCAATCGCTCATGGGTTAAAGCGATCACTTGTTCTAACTCAATTTTTTCAGCTTTAAACTGTTCTATTGTTTTTTTGAGTAAACTTTCGAGTTCAGCTTTTTCTTGTCGTAATATATATTGTTGCTTATAACAGATGAAAGCCGTGAAACTAGCGAGAGCAGCCCAAATGCCAAGACCAGAAATCATCCAACTAAGAGACCAAAAAGATTGAGTAACCGCAGTCAAAAAAATCAATCCAGCTAAACCTGCAATCGTGATAGAAGTGCATTGCCAAACCTTAATTTGCTGTGGAAGTTTTTTTCCCATTGATCACTTGCACCCATCTGTTGTCGGAAAAGCTTGATCGAGAGTCATCAATACCTTACTTTGTCTATTCTATGCTATTCTCTCGAGAGATCAGCAAGAGTCTGACTTTATTTTTGAGTGAATTGGTCAACAAAAGGCCTTTTTATTCGGCAAGCTGAGTTCAGTGAAATTAACAGAATTGATAATCAGCCGATGTTGTTCTGTTTCATTAATTCTAGGAGTGGGTTTAGGATTGACATTGCCGACTCAAACCACAGAAAATTCAACTCCCGTCAAAATTTTCCTTTGCTGTAAGAGTTGACGGAGATTTGGGTATAATTGTAGGCTAAATTACAGCTTAGGTTATCAGCCCTGACTCTATCCACAATCTTAAATTCCCACATCTAGAAATAATATGACCCAGAACTACCGCATTACTCTTCTTCCCGGCGACGGCATTGGCCCTGAAATTATGGCAGTGGCGGTAGATGTCCTAAAAGCCGTTGGTCAACAGTTAGAGATTACCTTCGACTTTCAAGAAGCCTTAATTGGCGGTGTCGCCATTGATGCAACCGGAGAACCGTTACCCACTGCATCTGTTGAGCAATGTCGCAACAGTGATGCGGTACTATTAGCAGCGATTGGGGGTTATAAATGGGATAACCTACCCCGTCATCAACGTCCAGAAACCGGACTATTAGGATTGAGGGCCGGATTAGGGTTATTTGCTAACCTACGCCCCGCTACTATCTTACCTCATTTAGTCGATGCTTCATCCCTGAAACGCTCTGTTGTGGAAGGGGTTGATATTATGGTTGTCCGAGAACTGACAGGTGGTGTTTATTTCGGTCAACCTAAAGGGATTTTTGAGACGGAAACGGGAGAAAAACGGGGTGTAAACACGATGGCTTACACTGAGTCGGAAATTGATCGCATCGGACGAGTTGGCTTTGAGACCGCTAAAAAACGAGGGGGAAAATTGTGTTCTGTTGATAAAGCCAATGTTCTCGATGTTTCTCAACTCTGGCGCGATCGCATCACCCAACTCGCCTCAGATTACCCTGAAGTTGAACTCTCTCATCTTTATGTTGATAATGCGGCCATGCAGTTAGTTCGCTGGCCGAAACAGTTTGATACGATTGTCACGGGGAATTTATTTGGGGATATTCTCTCCGATGCAGCCGCCATGCTCACAGGAAGTATTGGAATGCTTCCCTCTGCGAGTTTGGGAGAATCTGGTCCTGGGGTGTTTGAACCTGTACACGGTTCGGCGCCGGATATCGCAGGACTTGATAAAGCCAACCCCCTCGCGCAAGTTCTCAGTGCGGCGATGATGTTACGCTATGGTTTAAACCAACCTATCGCCGCCGAAAAAATCGAACAAGCGGTGTTAAAAGTCCTCGACTGGGGTTATCGTACCGGGGATATTATGTCAGATGGAATGAAACTTGTTGGATGTCGAGAAATGGGAGAAATGTTGTTAAAAGCGTTAGAAGAAATTTAGTTAGAAAACAGGGAATGGGTTAACCACCGAACATCTTTTTCATTCAAGGGGGAGAGGAAAAATTGAGAATTTATCATTTATCACTTTCCTCCCGTTCTTAAGCTAGGCTTATCAGTTCTTCCAAACTGTTTTGATTTTTAAATGTTTCTCGGAATTTGATGAACTTTTTTTTGAGAAAATTTCTCAAAGACTTGACGAGATTCTGGGGGTTCTGGTAGACTTAAGGAAATCACACCCAAGGGGTTCTTGTGTCTACACCCCAAAATAGAGGCTACAACCCCCATTCCTTGGTTGAAAATTTCTGTTTTTCGCTCAATTTCAACACCGCTCCTGCACCAATTTTTCGAGGTTCAAAAAAGGCAACTTGACAAGAGAAGTCTTTTGTGTATTAGGAGTTTTCAGGGAACTGGTGAACTACTCCTGCTTCTGTTGTCTATATTCTACAGCCACTTTTAGTCAGGCTCAACCCTTGCCTATTATCTCGGTAATTCAACAGTAAAGGTAGTAATCTGATTTTTGCTGCTAACTTGAATGGTTCCCCGCAGTTGTTCAACTAATTTTTGAACCAAGGCTAGCCCTAAACCTGTTCCCCCTTGTTTCCAGGGATCAGCATTGGGAACTCGATAAAATTTATCGAATATTTTGGGGATTTCTTTTTCGGGAATTTCCGCTAGGTTAGAAATCACCAACTTCACCGCGCCTAACCCTTCGGGATTTTCTTCTGTTTCTTGAAGTTGATTGAGACTTTTTTTAGCGCGACTTTTGCGACGGGTTGAACAACTAACCGTTAAGCCAATTTCACCGCCATTCGGAGTATACTTACAAGCATTATTGAGTAATTCGGCTAAAATTCGTTCTAAACTAATCGAATTGGTTAGAATAGAAGGCAGATTTTTGGGATATTTAACGTTAAGGATTTGTTGACGTTCTTGAGTGCGAGAATAAAAGGGTTGAATCATCTGAGGTAGCCATTGGGATAACTCAACGGTTTCTAGATAAATCGGTGTTGAAGAGACTTCAAGCTTTTGTAAATCTAGCAAATCGTTAATTAAGTTCGTCTCTCTCGAGCATTCCTGTTCTAGAATATGAATATACCGTTCAAATCGATCATTTTGCGGCACTAATTTAATCATATGAATTGCCATTTTCATATTGGCTAAAGGAGTCCGCAGTTCGTGAGAAACGGTACTGAGAAAATCATCTTTCAGGATATTTAACTGCTGAAGTTCCTTGACTTTTTGCTGTAATTCTGCGGTACGTTCTTGGACTTGACGTTCTAGATGGGTATTCAAATCTTGAACTTGGCGGTATAATTGAGCTTGTTGAATGGCGATCGCCAGTTGAGTCGCTAACTGTTGTAAAACCGTAATTTCTGAAGGTTGCCACTGACGAGAACCGGAACATTGATGAGCTGCTATCATCCCCCAAAGTTGTCCATCTTGCAAAATCGGAACAATCAGATAAGCTTGTATTTTATCCTGTTGCAACCGTTCAACTTCTTCGGGTGTGAGTCTGCTATGATGGAGGTTAGCGATCGCATAAACAGAGTCCGTTTCAAAGGCAGTCAGATAGGCTTTGACAATCTTTTTATTCAAGGTTTTATCGAGGAGCGGTTGCCATTCCGGATCTACAGATTCAGCCACCATTTTCCCCGACTGATTAGAAATTACATGATAAATGACAACCCGATCAGCATTCAAAACCAGACGAACTTCTGCAACCGTTGTATTGAGAATATCCTCAATATTAAGGGATTGATGAATTTGAAACGAAATCTTGGCAAATAAACGCTCTCGTTGGAGTTGTTCGTACAGTTTAGCGGTTCGTTCTTGTACCTGATCTTCTAATTGTGCGGCGCGACTTTCTAGTAACTCAAATTTTTCAGCTTGCAATTGATCAACTGATTGCTGTAAATTGCGAACAACCCGATACATTTCTGTCGGATCAAGCATTCGCAACAGACTCATCTGACTAATAATCCCAACCAATTCTCCGTGATCACCACAAACGATTAACCATTGGACTTGTTGCTTTTGCATCTCTTTATGCGCCACCCAGAGAGAATCATCAGCTTTTAGACTAAAAAATGAGCTTCCCTGAATCACCGTTTCAGCAGTCGTTCGAGATAAATCCAGTTCTAAATATTGAGCTTGAACAATATCAAAAGCCGTGACAATTCCCACTGGAGTCAATTGCTTACGACGAGAAAATTGATAAATCACAACACAAGTCGCTTGATGTGCCGACATCATTTGCGCTAAACTGAGTAATGAAGCGGTTACAGGTGCAGTAACAGGTTGGCGACTCATCTCATCCCCAACGCGCCGCAATCGGAGGATATTAGAAGGTTGCAACACCTGTCGAATCCGCTCAGGAGTAATCACACCCACCAAATGATCTTCAGCATTGAGAACAGGTAAGTGATGAATTTGTTGCTGTCGAAACAACGATAATGCGGTGAAAATATCTTGATCTTTCGACTCGACTAAATGCACCGTCGAAGGAGACATCACCTCACCAATTCGGGTTTTATGCAAGCGAACTTCAGCCGGATGATCTAACAAACCCGTCGCCAATAACTGGACAATTTCTCGTTCGGTGACTATCCCCTGTAAAGTCGAAATTTCCGTCGGCGAAGTTTCCCCTTTCCCCTCTACAATCAAAATACAACTCGACTGGCTGGGATTAGGGTTAATCAATGACTCTGAACCATTACCGTTTTCTGAACGCTCAACAGTGGGTAGAGGATTAATACAATTGAGCTGACCGATCAGCCGAATCACATTATACAGTGAGGTATCAGGTGTAACGACAATTGGGTTTCGATCAATTGCCTGTTCTAAGGCGGAAGAATATTGAGGCGGTTGGTAGAGCGTCATAACTCATCAAGAAATATCAATAAATATTTGGATCATTTAACCCCTAAACCGATCTGTGCGGGAACGCAGCATCCTCAGGTCAAGATGCTTTATGGCGCAGATCTTCTGACTCCAGTGAACTACCCCGCTCCACTTGCGGGACGGGGCTTCCCAGTTCAACAGCAACCGCCTCTACGGATGACTTGCGCCCCCGTTTTGGTCTTCGTTCTCTCGGATGCAAGCTCCGAGAGCTGCGAAGACTTCGTCTTACATTGCCTGCTTGGGCAGTAGCGCTGGTTCCCAACGCTAATAAACGCAGGCCTTCATCTCGGATATTGATAGCCGCATTTATGTCTCTGTCGTGCCTAGTTTTGCAATTGGGACACTCCCAACTCCGAACATCTTGAGGTAGGCTACCCACTTGATTGAGGCATACATGACAAGTTTTGCTAGACGGGAAAAACCGACCAATTTCAAGGTAGGTTTTCCCATCTTTTTCAGCCTTGTACTTCAATTGTCTGGTGAATTCCGACCAACCACAATCACTGATGGCTTTCGCTAGATTGTGGTTTTTCACCATGTTTTTGACTGCCAGATTCTCCACAATGATGACTTGGTTTTCGTTCACCAACTTGCGAGAGAGTTTGTGTTGAAAGTCTTTGCGAGTGTTGGCAATCCGCTCATGCACTCGCGCTACAATGCGTCTAGCTTTAGCCCGACGTTTTGAACCTTTCTGTTTTCGTGAAAGTTTGCGCTGTTTACGCTTTAGATTTTTCTCGTACTTCTTAAGTGGCTTGGGGTTATCAAACTTTGAACCGTCAGACGTAATCGCAAAATGGGTTAATCCTACATCAATCCCAACAGCTTTACCCTGATTGCTTATTTCGGGTTCTGGCAGTCCATCATCAAACAGCAAAGAAGCATAGTATTTGCCAGTTTTGTTCATGCTAACTGTGACGGTTTTCAACTTGCCGTCAAAAACACGATGAAGTTTTGCCTTGACTTCACCAATTTTAGGCAGCTTAATCGCTCCATCTAACAGCTTAACGTGCTGTGGATACTGAATTGATTGCTTATTATGCTTACTCTTGAAGTTTGGGTATTTAGCCCGTCCCTCAAAGAAGTTGATGAACGCCTGAGATAAATTCAGGGATACAGACTGAAGCACCTGAGAATAACACTCAGTCAACCAAGGAAACTCTTTTTTGAGTTCTGGTAAACAGTCGTTATAGCCCTGTCTTGACAGTCCTTTCCCCGTTGCTTTATAGGTTTCGTTGTTCAAGTTCAGAGCGTAGTTCCACCACCATCTAGCACAGCCAAAAGCTTTTGATAAAGCTGTCTGCTGCTCAGTAGTTGGATAAATTCTTGCCTTAACAACGTTTCTCATACTCCTAGTTGAGCGCAAAAAGGATTGATGGTAAGCCCGATAGATTGACTTGCCTCTCCCGCCCCACCCACGAGGGGATGGGGAATTCCCGGCAATCTTGTTAAAATCAAAGCAATTCCAATGTAAAGTTTTGATAAATGTTGAACCATGAATGAACCTTTAAGCTTAGAACAAATTGCAACTCAACTGGAAAGTGAAAATTCCCGGGATCGGATGCTAGCTTTGGCTTCGCTACGAAAAGTTCCTCCGGCTGATGCTGTTCCGTTAATCAAAAAAGTCTTAAACGATCCCAACTTACCGATTCGCTCAATGGCAGTATTTGCGCTCGGTATCAAACCCACAGAGGAATGCTATCCAATTTTAGTCGAATTGTTGGAATCTGATCCAGATTACGGTATTCGAGCAGATGCGGCGGGTGCTTTAGGTTATCTAGAAGATATTCGAGCCTTTGAACCGTTGGTGCGTGCTTTTTATGAAGACACAGACTGGTTAGTGCGGTTTAGTGCGGCGGTTTCTTTAGGAAATCTCAAGGATATTCGCGCTCACGATGTCTTAATTCAAGCGTTAGACTCTCAAGAGGTTGTTGTTCAACAAGCAGCGATCGCCGCTTTGGGTGAAATCAAAGATTTAGAAGCAATTGATGCGATTTTACGGTTTGCTCAGTCCGATGATTGGTTAATTCGACAACGACTGTCTGAAGCGTTAGGAAATCTACCCAGTGCTAAAAGTGTAGCCGCCTTGAAATATTTAGCCAAAGATAGTCATCCCCAAGTCTCAAAAGCGGCGCAACTCTCCCTTGAACGTCTTTACAGTTTACAGTGATCAGTGACCAGTGACCAGTTTTTCAGTGAACAGTGACCAGTGACCAGTGACCAGTTTACAGTGATCAGTGACCAGTAACCAGTTTACAGTGAACAGTGAACAGTGACCAGTGACCAGTCAGTGGGTTAGGGGTTAGGGGTTGACTTTCCCCAACCCCTAACCCCTGACTATTGCCTATTGCAAGATTGCAAGATTGCCTTTTTGGCTGTTAAAATCCTAAATCTACTGCAATGCGATGGGCGCAAGCAAACCCAGAAAAGGCGACAGCATTTAAGCCTTGACCGGGAAAAGTGCTGTCTCCCACACAGTATAAACCCGGAACGGATGTGCGGTTAAATGGCATTCCCAACAACCCCCGCAACCGACGCTGAGGAATCGGGCCATAGGTGCCATCTTCTCGGTTGAGAAAACGACGATGCGATCGCGCAGTACCAATTTCCATGTAATCTAACCCCGCATCTAAACCGGGAAAGAATTTTTCTAAGCGATCAATAAGACGTCCGGCGGCTTCTTCTTTTTTCTGTTCATATTCCGCCTCCGATAACCCAAGCCATTGCTCAATATAACTAGGGGTAAAGGTGTGCAGAATGTGATAACCTTCAGGAGCCAGAGATGGATCGAGAAGCGTGGGAATGGAAACAAAGATTGTTCCTTCTGGTTGTTCCATTTGTTGCCAATCTTCGACAATCACATGATGACATTCTGTTCCCGGTGGAAACACAGATGCCTCAACTCCCAAATGCAGGTTAAGAAAACTGGGTGATTTTTGATAGCGCTGTCGCCATTTAATTTCTGATTTGGGGGTTTGTTCAGAAGGAATCAATTTACCAAAGGTATCCCAGCGTGTGGCATTGGAAACAATACGTTTGGCTCGATAGATGCTACCATCGGTTAATTCAACACCAACAGCCCTGCCTTGTTCCAAGATAATTTGTTTGACTCTGGCTTTATAGTGAATTTGACCTCCTGCTTTTTCCAGTCCTTCGGCTAACTTAATCGAGATTTCACCAACTCCACCTTTGGGATAGTTAATCCCTCCATAATGGCGATCTGAAAACACCATTCCGGCGTTAATCATTGGAGTAAAATCAGCCGGAACAACCGACCAGCAGTAACATTCTATATCTATAAACTTTAATAGCTGCGGATCGCTAATATAACGTCGGGCGACTTCACCTGCATTTTGGGGTAAATATTGTGCTAAACCCAAACAAGCCCCCGGATTTTGGAAAAATACTCGCATCAGATAACGGGGTTCTTCTAACGAGAGAAGTTCCATCGAGTTGAGGCAGTTGAAAACTTTCCAGCATTCATCATAAAATTTACGAATTCCTTGCTGTTCGTGGGGAAACTTCTCAATTAGTTCTTTCAAGAATTTTTCATAATCCCGATGAACTTGTACTTCAAGGTCTTCGGGGAGGTGATAATGGATCTGTACCGGGTCAGGAATGGTTTCTAAGCTAACATTAACGGCTTCTAAGGCACGGGTTAACAGGTTTGTGGTGCCTTTGTCACCAAAACCAAAAATCATCGAGGCACCGACATCAAAGCGATATCCTTCTCGTTCAAAGTAGCCCGAACTTCCGCCCGGAATGATATAACTTTCGAGGACGAGTACGTTAGCGCCTTTAGCGGCTAACTGCGTTGCTGTCACCA
Organism: Limnoraphis robusta CS-951; assembly: GCF_000972705.2. The sequence goes on from NZ_LATL02000128.1 coordinate 21,275, forward strand.
GTCCTCCAATCCCAGAACCAATGACAATGACATCAAATACTTGTGAGGTGGGTACTGTGTTGGCACCAATAGACGGCTGACGGCTAGGAACAGGCATGAAGTTTACTCTCTTCAAGGATTTTCTGACTCTCACAGTGTAACGCCCAAGAGCGGTTTGAGGCGAGATAGCCCCGCGATCGCGCAATGTCTATCCCTATTTGTAGGGTGCATCAGACGCTATAGCAGGTCGCGCTGGCTTGTTTACAAGGGTCAAGCCTTGAATGTTACCACCAAGACACAAAGACACAAAGAAGTTGTAAACATTAACCTGCTCATTGCTATAGATTGAGCGCTCATCTGATTGATCTGAAAATCTGATTCACCCTACTTTTATCCTACAATTTCATCGATAAACCAATTCGCTTTAACTTTTCCTTGACTTCTAAGACTCGCACTTTCACAACTTGTCCGACTTTCACAAATTTATTGGGATCATCAACAAATTGATCGGCGAGTTGGGAAATATGAACTAAACCATCTTGATGAACGCCAATATCAACAAATGCGCCAAAATTTACAACATTGGTGACAATTCCTTCTAATTCCATTCCTTCTTTGAGATCGGAAATTTCCTTAATTCCTTCTTTGAATGTTGCATATTTAAACTCTGCTCTGGGGTCACGTCCCGGTTTTTCTAACTCCCGAATAATATCTTTTAAGGTGGGAATTCCGATGGTTTCTGTCACGTATTTTTTTAAGTCGATTGACTTCAACTTTTCTGCAACTTGAGAAATATTCTTCAGAGAAACGCCGACATCTGAAGCAATGGTTTCAACGACTGCATAACTTTCGGGATGAACTGCTGTATTATCTAAGGGGTTGGCGCCGTCTCGAATGCGTAAAAAACCGGCTGCTTGTTGATAGGCTTTCGGCCCTAATTTAGCGACTTTTAACAACTCTTTGCGGTTTTTAAACACTCCTTTTTCGTTGCGATAGGTGATAATATTTTGGGCAATGGTTGGGGTAATTCCTGAGACAAAGGTTAACAGTTCTTTGGATGCGCTATTGAGTTCAACACCGACATAGTTCACACAACTTTCGACGGTTTCATCGAGTTTTTTCTTGAGTAACTTTTGATCAACATCATGCTGATACTGTCCAACACCGATGGATTTTGGGTCTATTTTCACTAATTCGGCTAAGGGATCTTGTAGGCGTCGCCCAATACTAATTGCCCCTCGCACGGTTAAATCTAATTCTGGAAATTCTTGTCGTGCGACATCACTGGCTGAATAAATTGAAGCACCCGATTCATTCACCATGACTTTAATTGGTTTGGTGTCAATTTGGGTTAAAACTTCCCCAATAAATTCATCGGTTTCTCGCCCTGCGGTACCATTTCCAATGGCAATTAATTCGATTTTGTACTTTTTAATTAATGTTTTAATTGTCTTGGCGGCGTCTTGGCGTTGGTTGTTTGATTGATGCGGAAAAATCGTTTGATATTCACAAAATTGTCCTGTTTCTGAGAGGGCTGTGACTTTACAACCTGTTCTAAAACCGGGATCAATGGCGAGAGTTGGCTTCATTCCCGCAGGCGAAGATAACAACAATTCTCGTAAATTTGCTTCAAAGGTTTGAATCGATTCAATATCGGCGTAGGCTTTGCGATCAGATCGAACTTCACTGATTAAAGAGGTTTTCATCAAACGATTAAACCCATCTTTAATCATCGCTTGATAAAATTTTCTCACTTCTGCGGTTTTGGTTTTAATTTCCTGGGCTTCTAAATAAGTGAGAACAAAATCTTCATCAAATTCTAAATCGACTTTGAGAATGCCTTCGGATTCTCCGCGAAATAGGGCTAATATATTATGAGGTTTAATCTCTGTGGCTTTTTCCCGAAACGTTCGATACATCTCAAACTTTGTTGAACCTTCGGGATAGTCATCTTTCACCGAGGAAACAAACACGCTTTTGTTCATCAAATATTCTCGTAAATAAGCCCGATATTCTGCTTTTTCTGAGACGATTTCTGCTAAAATATCTGAAGCACCTTGTAAGGCTTCTTCTACGGTTTTCACGCCTTTTTCTGCGGAAATATAGTCAGATGCCGCTTTTTCTAAGGGAATGATTGGGGCTTTGGGAAGGTTCAGAGAGGCGATGAATTCGGCGAGGGGTTCTAAGCCTTTTTCTTTGGCGGTTGTGGCGCGAGTGCGGCGTTTGGGGTTGTAGGGAAGATAGAGATCTTCGAGTTCATTTTTCAGTAAACTCGCTTTGATTTTCGCTTGCAGTTCATCGGTGAGTTTCCCTTGATTTTCTATCGCTTCTAAGATGAATTTTTTGCGATCTTCGAGTTCGGTTAAATAGCTAAAGCGTTCGGAAATATCTCGCAGTTGGGTTTCATCAAGGGAACCCGTTTTTTCTTTGCGATAACGAGCGATAAAGGGAATGGTTGCACCTTCTGAAAACAGTTCTAGGGTGTTTTCAATTTGATAGGTTTTCAGGGACAATTCTTGAGCGAGAGTTTGAGGAATATTCAGCATCATTTTAACAATCTATTAACTTTTTGGGGATGATAGTTTTATCTTTTACCAATCATCTCAGCAACAATTTTAGCTGAACTCATCACTCCGGGTATTCCTGCGCCGGGATGGGTTCCAGCACCGACAAAATAAAGGTTTTTAACCTCTTCACTGATATTATGAGGGCGGAACCAAGCCGACTGCATGAGTGTGGGTTCTAGGGAGAATGCACTCCCTTTATAACTGTTTAGCGTATCTTGAAAATGCAGGGGGTCAATGTAATATTCTGTAACAATATGTTGGGATAAGTTGGGTAGGTAATGCTGTTCGAGGAATTGAATAATTTTATCTCGGTAGGATTTTGCTGTTGTTTTCCATTCTATTTTAGCATCTAAATTCGGAACAGGAGACAACACATACCAACTATCACATCCTGACGGTGCCAGAGTTGGATCTGTGGCGGTTGGACGATGCAAATACAAGGAAAAATCATCGGCTAAATGCTTGCGGTTAAACAAATCATTCATTAATCCTTTATATCTTGGCCCCATAATAATTTCGTGATGCGCCATCTGTTCATAACGTCTGTTTGTGCCGAAATATAACACAAATAACGAAATAGAGTGACGCATTCGTTTAATTTTTGCATCGGTATATTTGCGACGAAAACGAGGTTTTATTAAGTTTAAATACGTCCAGGAAACATCGGCATTACTAACGATTGCATCGGCATTTAACAAATTACCATCTTTTAATGCAACTCCCGTCGCTTTTTTTGTTTTATCATTGATTAAAATTTCAGTAACTTCTGTATTGAGTAACAGTTTTCCCCCGATTTCTTCAAAGATTTGGACTAACGCTGAAACGAGCGCTCCGGTTCCTCCCATTGCAAACCAAATCCCAAATTTTTGTTCTAATTTGTGAATCATGGCGTAAATTGAGGTACTTTGAAAAGGGTTTCCGCCAATTAAAAGCGGATGAAAACTAAACACTTGTCGCAAACGTTCATCTTTGATATACTGATTAACAAATCCGGCAACAGATTTATAGGATTGTAACTCCATCATATCTGGTGCAACTCTCAACATATCCCATAATTTTGTAAAGGGTTGAGTCATCAACGGTAAACCTTTTTCAAAGACTTTGTTAGCCGCTTGACAAAATCGCTGATATCCGGCAACATCTTCAGGATTAAAGGTTCTAATTTGCTCAATTAAATCGTCAGTATTATCGTTATAATGAAAGACAGAACCATCAGGAAATCGAACATTATAAAAGGGGTTGAGTTTAACCAAGGTTAAATAGTCTTCAGTGCGTTTTCCGGCTAGTAGAAATAACTCATCAATCAGATAAGGGGAGGTAATAATTGTAGGCCCGCCATCAAAGGTAAATCCATCCTGTTGATAGACATAAGCCCGTCCACCAGGGCGATCGCGTTTCTCTACAATTGTGACTTGATGTCCTTGGGCTTGCAGTCGAATTGCTGCTGCGAGTCCACCAAAACCACTACCAATTACAATAATGTTCATTCGGGATTCACAAAAAATTAAACACTCTAAATTTTGATGATCTCAACAATCTGTACAGAAGGATTCAACAGCTTGTATTATTAATTTAAACCCTAAACCAAAAATCTGCAATGAAAAGTTGGAATCAATTACGTCTATTATTTGCTGTGATTTTGTGTTTGTCATTGCAATTGCTGATGTCTGATCCGGCTTTGGCTTCAATTCATCGCTACCCGGAAACTGAAAATCAGGTGATGTATCGCTCTAAACAAAGTTTACGCGATCGCCAGGATTTATCTTGGCAAGTGATACTATTTAAACGGATAAAATTTGGTCAAGTCAATGAAATTCATTTGCGACTGGTAGGATTTCCTGGCTTAAAAGAATTTGCACATCGAGAACCCCTACAGCTAACAACAGCAACTGGACAAACTTGGCAAGCTGAAGATGTGGTTGATTTATCTTTGCCGAAAAATGTGGGAGAATATGATGTATTCAAGATTTTACAACAAATTGAAAAAGATATTCCCTTAGAGTTATCCTTGCCTTTAGTTGATTATGAAATAATTAAATTACCCGTTCCGCCCTATGTGGTTAAAGAATGGCGAAAACTGTTAGACTTAAATGAGTATTCCTACAAAATTTCGGATAATTTTTAGTTTTAGCATTAACCCAGAGTTCAATGAAAATCACCAAAATATTAACCTGTTTTATTCTCATTTTAACCTTTGTGATGTTAACTGTTACTTCTCCCGTGAAGGCGGATGACCTCAGTAACGGTGCTAAAATTTTTAACTTGCAATGTGCGGGTTGTCATGGGGGAGGTGGTAATATTATCAGACGGGGTAAAACGTTAAAGAAAAAGGCATTAGATCGAAATGGATATGATACCCTTGAGGCGATTTCTTACTTAGTTAGTCAGGGTAAAGCGAATATGCCTGCTTATAAAGAACGTTTAACCCCAAAAGAAATTCAAGATGTTTCTGAGTATGTAATCAAGCAAGCTGAAAAAAATTGGCAGTCGTAGAAGACCTGAGAAACCGGGTTTCTAAACAAAAAATCTAGGCAAGCTGAAAGCAGTGGCAAGAAACCCGGTTTCTAAACTTATAAATTCATTAAAGAAACCAACGTTTTCAAATCAGGAACTTCTAAGTCAGGTTTAGCGGTTGCGGGTTTGGTAGCGCCCGATCCTGCTTTCCCTTGTTGTCGGTTCACCCAAACGCTTTTTAAGCCTAATTGTTGAGCCGGGACAATATCGTGATAGACACTTTGGGCAACGTGTAATAGTTTATCCGTAGAAAGTCCGATTTTTTCGAGAGTGAATTCAAAATTTCTCAGTGTAGGCTTATAAGATTTTACCTGTTGAGCGGTGACAACTGCATCAAATTCTACCTGTAACTGTTGAGCCGTTTGAGCAAACAAATCATCATCAATATTAGAAATAATCACTAAACGATAGTTTAGTTTTAAGGCTTTCAGTGATTCTATTGTATCAGAAAAAGGTTGCCAATTTTGAATCGACATCCACAAACTATCCAACTCAGTCGTTGTGGGTTCAAACTCTAACCGTTCCCCAATTTTTTGGACAACTTCCCGCAAAACATCTTTATAGCTTTGGTATTCACCCGCTTCAGCAACAGACTCAAATTCCGCAAACCATTCTAACAGTTGTCGTTCATTGCAATCAATTTGATGAGCCGAAACCAACTGTTTTAAAACAGGAGTAATTCCCGCTTCCCAATCCATTAAAGTTCCATAACAGTCAAAACTCAAAGCCTCAAATTGCTTAAAATTTAACATCTTTGATGCCCTCAATTTTAATAAATTCAAGAATCACCTACAAAACCAATTAGCAACCCTCAGACTTAGAATTAGAATACACTTCTTCCGGTGACAGATAAGCCTTCAACTGTGAGAGACGGTGTACAACAAGAACCATTCCAGTCAGCATCTTCTGCCACTTCAATCACCCGTTTAAGAGCCGTATAAACATTTCCTGCAACCATTGTATTCTTCACTCGGCCGACAATTTCACCTCGTTCAACCCGATAACCTAAATCGACATTAATTGAAAATTCCCCACTAATTCCTGCACCTCCGCCCAACATTTGATCAATAATTAATCCCTGGTCAATATTTTGAATTAAATCTTGCAACGTTCCCTTTCCCGGTTTAACTAACAAATTAAATAAACCAGGAGTCGGATAACTATTTAAACCCGCTTTAAACCCATTCCCCGTTGTACCACTTCCTAAAACCCGACCAGTCGTTAAATCGGTATAAAAAAGTTGCAAAACGCCATCTTCAATAAACACAATCGGGCGAGTTTGTATTCCTTCATCATCAAACGGACAACTAAATGGCCCTTCATCGGGAGCTTGATAAATCGTCAACAGCGATGACATGACAGGGGTTCTCAAGCGATCGCTCCAAGGCGAAGCCCCTTCTAAAACTTGTTTCCCATTCAACGCCGCAGCCACCGTTCCCCAAAGCATATCCGCCGCTTTCGCCGTGAACAAAATCGGCACCCGACCCACAGGCGGCGCGACATTTTCTTTCGCCCAATTCAAGCGCTTTAAAATCCGTTCAGCGATCAAAGCTGGATCAAGGACATCTCGCTGAGTTTGACCGTCTGATATACTCAAGAAATCATCACCGCGTACCCATTCAGTTTCCAGATAACCACTCAGCGTCGTATCCGTATACCCAGAGTCCAAACCGCGAGAATTCATCAAACGAGTCGATTCAATTTCACAGTCCCACTCCGCGCTACAGAGAATTTCGGGATAGTCCTGTCGAACTAAAGCGATCGCCTCTCGCCCCCATTCGATCAGTTGTTCAACCCCAACCGTCTCGCCTAAATTGGGATAATTTTTGTTAATGGAAGTAGCCGTCAGTTCAATGGTTTCCGGTTCATTGAGACAACTGAGGGCGATCGCTCGTTCAACCAACTTCTCCGGTTCTACCGGGCCATGAGCCACAGCCAAACCCGGACGCCCATCTCGCCAAAGTCGTAAGGCTGTTCCCCCAGTTTGAATACTTTCGAGTTGTTTGAGTCGGTTGGCTTCAAAAAAAATCGGTTGTGATTGAGATTGGGACTGAAAGACCTCAGCAGCTTCGGCTCCGGCTAATGAAGCCAACTCCAGAAGCTGTTCGGCAGATTGGTCATGGGTCATAAACGATCGATCATCGCACAGTGTTCATCGTTCCATCCTACCTTGTGGTGAGTCACTTCTCTCAAAGGGTTTCCTGAGCCCTTTCGTTTCTATGATTAAACCACCAAGACACCAAGACACTAAGAAGAATTACTTTGTGCCTTTGGGGTTCTATGATTAAACCACCAAGACACCAAGACACTAAGAAGAATTACTTTGTGCCTTTGGGGTTCTATGATTAAACCACCAAGACACCAAGACACTAAGAAGAATTACTTTGTGCCTTTGGGGTTCTATGATTAAACCACCAAGACACCAAGACACTAAGAAGAATTACTTTGTGCCTTTGGGGTTCTATGATTAAACCACCAAGACACCAAGACACTAAGAAGAATTACTTTGTGCCTTTGGGGTTCTATGATTAAACCACCAAGACACCAAGACACTAAGAAGAATTACTTTGTGCCTTTGGGGTTCTATGATTAAACCACCAAGACACCAAGAAGAATTACTTTGTGCCTTTGTGCCTTTGTGGTTCTATGATCAAACCACCAAGACACCAAGAAGAATTACTTTGTGCCTTTGTGCCTTTGTGGTTCTATGATCAAAACACCAAGACACCAAGACACTAAGAAGAATTACTTTGTGCCTTTGTGCCTTTGTGGTTCTATGATCAAAACACCAAGACACCAAGACACTAAGAAGATTTACTTTGGGCTTTTGGGGTTCTATGATTAAAATACGCTCGACACGGAGGCACGAAGTAATGAAGATGTACAGAGATCCGATTTCTGAGGAGGTTAACCAAGTCGCAAAGCAAATTGTTGATGCTGCTTTTACGGTTCATTCTACTTTAGGTGCTGGTTTATTAGAAAGTGTTTATGAGGTTTGTTTGGATTATGAATTAACGAAAAGAGGTTTAAGGGTTGCTCGTCAGGTTTCTCTGCCTGTAATTTACGACGATATTCAGTTAGATGCTGGGTTTCGGCTTGATTTACTGGTTGATCAATGTGTTATTGTTGAACTGAAAGCTGTGCCTGATCTTTTACCTGTTCACACGGCACAGGTGATCACTTATCTTAAACTTTCTCAACACCGACTGGGATTTCTGATTAATTTTAATGTTCCTTTGATTAAAGATGGTATTAAACGGATTGCTCTATAAATCTTTGTGTCTTTGGGTCTTGGTGGTTTAATCTTGTTGTCAATCTTGTCGGCTGTGACAGTTGAAAAAGTGGATGCTTCTTTGAGCAGATCAACCTTGAAATACACATCTCTCCCTGATAGTGGCTTGGGTTGGACGTCTAGACCCGAAGTGACGATCTTGACAGTTGAGGATGTGGATAGTTCAACCAACGGATTGTCCTAAAATGGTTAAGATCAATTTAGAGAGAGGATTCTGAAAAAATACCCTCTACTCCTCATGTGATAATTGTTGGAGGGTGAAGTTAATATATGTTATCCAGTCCGAAAAAAGACACCTACGAACGCAATGGTAAAGGCGCGATAGAGCCTACTGTTGTAGAGCAACAAATCCCCAAAAAACCCAAAAAACACCGCTTTAAAGGCTGGTTGCTGGGGCTATTGGCTACAGGTTTACTCACGGTTCCCCTAAGTTTTTATTTGACTCAAAAACAGTCTCAGCTTAAACCTGAACTGATTGAAAGTCTCACTGTTCCTGTGGAAACTCAGGACTTGACGGTGCGGATAACCGCCAGTGGCGTGGTTCAACCTGTGCGACGGGTTAACCTCAGTCCGAAAACTCAAGGGCGTCTGTCTCAGTTGTTTGTTGAGCAAGGCGATCGCGTTGAGGCGGGGGATATTATCGCTCGCATGGAAAGTCGAGAAATTGAAGCGCAACTTTTACAAGCAGAAGCGGGGTTAGCGCGGGTGAGAGCGAACCTCAGTAAGCTACAAACTGGAAGTCGTCCCGAAGAAATAGCAGCCGCCCAAGCCCGTTTAAATCGCGCTCAAGCCACTTTAGATGAGTTGCTAGCCGGGACTCGTTCAGAAGAAATTGCGGTCGCTCAAGCTAAATTAAATGAGGCTGAAGCCCGATTAGCTGATGCCCGTTCGGGTAGTTTGGATGATGAAATTGCTCAAGCGGAGTCTCGACTCACGGCGAACAAGGCTGAACTTGAACTGGCGAGTGAACGGGTGCGGCGTTATGAAACTTTGAGAAATCAAGGGGCGGTTTCTGAAGATAGTTTAGAGGAATATTTGCAAAATGAACGCCGTCTGAGTGCGTTAGTTGAGGAAGCCCAAAGACGCATTGAACAGCTTGAACAAAGTCAGCTCAGTCAAGTGGATCGACTTGAGGCGACAGTTGATATGGAACGTCAAGCGTTGCGACAATTGCAAAATGGCGCTCGCCCGGAAGAAATTGCGGGGGCTGAAGCGGAAGTTGCGGAAGTTCAGAGTAATTTGAATGAGTTAATTAATGGAACTCGCCCGGAAGAAATTGCCGCAGCAGAAGCGGAAGTTCGGGAAGCTCAAGCGCAAGTTCGCTACTATGAAACTCAGTTAGAAGATAGCAATGTTCGCGCTCCTTTTTCGGGGGTTATTGCTCAACGTTATGCAGTAGAAGGTTCGTTTGTCACGCCTGCAACTTCGGCTTCTGATGCGACTTCTGCGACTTCGACTTCTATTGTTGCTTTGGCGAAAGATTTAGAAGTGTTAGCGAAAATTCCTGAAGCGGATATTGGGCGAATTAAACCCAACCAAACGGTTGAAATTATTGCGGATGCTTACCCAGATAAACTGTTTGAAGGACGGGTACAACTCATCGCCCCAGAAGCGGTAAAAGAACGGGATGTTACGCTGTTTCAAGCCCGAGTTGAAATCATTACAGGAAAAGATTTACTTCAGTCTGGGATGAATGTTGATTTAAAGTTTATTGGGGATAAACTCAATAATGCGTTAGTCGTGCCGACGGTGGCAATTATTACCAATAAAGGAGAAACGGGAGTATTGCTTCCCGATGAACAAAATCAACCTAAGTTTCATCCCGTCACGGTTGGTTCAACAATTGGTAATCAAATCCAAATTCTAGAGGGAATTGAAGCAGGCGATCGCGTCTTTCTGGAATTACCCGAAGGCCAAAAACTCGAAGACATCATCAAGTAAATTAATCGGACTCTCTTGGGTTAGACTTTTCAAAAAACTTATCTGTTACAACAGCATCTACTTTAAAACTAAAAATCAACTCATCCGTTACAAAAACATCAACCTCAAAAACTCACCCTAAACCCATCCGTTTATAATAGAATAACCTGAAAAACTCACCCTAAACCCATCCGTTACAACAAACCCATCCGTTACAACAAACCCATCCGTTACAACAAACCCATCCGTTACAACAAACCCATCCGTTACCATATCCGTTACCATATCCGTTACCTATGAACTTCCTCGAACATATTAAAATGGCAACCACAACACTACTCGCTAATAAAATGCGAAGTAGTTTAACGATGTTAGGGATTATTATTGGAAATGCTTCTGTTATTGGAATGATTGGCATTGGAGAAGGCGCCCAAAGCTTTGTCAATGATCAAGTTAACTCTTTAGGGCCTAATGTTTTATTTATTATTCCAGGGAGTCCAGAAGCCCAAAGTCGCCCCGTTTATCCGCCTCAAACTCTCGTTTTAGCCGATGCAGAAGCTATCGCTGAACAAGTTCCTTCAGTAGAAGAAGTGGCACCTTCTCTCAACGGAAGTGAACTGATTACATATCGCGGAAAAAATGCGTCGGCGTCGTTAATTGGGGCGACTCCTGAATATCTTTCGGTGCGAAGTTTTGATGTAGCAAGAGGTCGATTTATTAGTGATTTAGACTTGAAACGAAATGAACAAATTGTAGCATTAGGTTCAGAAATTGCTGAACAATTATTTGGCAATGAAGACCCATTAGGAAAACAAGTTCGCCTCAAAGATACCAGTTTACAAGTCGTTGGAATTATGCAACCCAAGGGTTCAACATTTGGGAGTAATGAGGATATGAACGCCTTTGTTCCCATTACGACAATGGCAAATCGTATCGTCGGACAAACTTCACCCTATGGCACCCAAGTGACGTTTATTTCTGTGTCTGTTAAAGATCAAGATAGCATGAAAGCGGCTCAATTTCAGATCGAAAATTTGCTGCGACTGCGACACAAAATTACAGATGAAGATGATTTTACGGTTCGCAACCAAAAAGACCTGATGAATACACTCGGACAAATTACCGGAGCGTTAACGTTAGTGTTAGCAGCAACTGCGGCAATTTCGCTTTTTGTCGGCGGAATTGGTATTATGAATATTATGCTGGTTTCTGTCACCGAACGAACTCAAGAAATTGGCCTGCGAAAAGCGATTGGTGCTTCTCAGCAAGATATCCTAACTCAGTTTATCATAGAAGCAGTTATTTTATCGGCCGCAGGAGGATTACTGGGAACTGCAATTGGTGTCGGTGGGGTGTTTTTAGTCGCTGCTGTTACCCCGTTATCTGCGGGAGTTTCTCCGGTGGCAATTACAATTGCGGTGAGTGTTTCCGGTGGAATTGGCTTATTTTTTGGGGTAATTCCTGCAAGACGTGCGGCTAAACTTGATCCGATTGTTGCCTTAAGAAGTGCATAAGTAAACCTATAATTAACACCATGAAAACTTCTTTTTCTCCCTTACAAAATCAACAACAACCGCCCTCAGATCGAATCATTGTTAAACTTGACAATATCAAGAAAGTTTATGGAATGGGCGAGATAGAAGTTCAAGCCTTAAAAGGGGTTAACCTAACGGTTGAACAGGGTGAATATTGTTCAATTATGGGGGCGTCTGGTTCGGGTAAATCAACGGTAATGAATATTGTCGGTTGTTTAGACCGTCCGAGTACAGGTGCTTATTATTTAGATGGAGTGGATGTTGCTCAAATGTCTGAGCAACAATTAGCCAAAATTCGTAATTTGAAAATAGGATTTGTTTTCCAACAATTTCATCTTTTAGCCCAATTAACCGCTCTTGATAATGTTATGTTACCGATGCTTTATGCAGGAGTTCCCGCAGGTGAACGTCGGGAACGGGCGAGAGAAGCGTTAGTTAGAGTTGGCTTAGAAAATCGTATTCAAAATAAACCCAATCAACTCTCTGGAGGACAACAGCAACGAGTCGCAATTGCGCGTTCAATTGTTAATCGTCCTGTGTTATTATTAGCTGATGAACCAACGGGGGCGTTAGACTCAAAAACCACTCAAGAAGTGATGGATATTTTTACTGAATTAAACGCCAGTGGAATGACGGTGATGATGGTGACGCATGAACCGGAAGTCGCCCGTCAAACTCGTCGTATTGTTTGGTTTCGCGATGGTGAAGTGATTCATTCTCATCTCACCCCAGAAGATTTACATGAAGCCACTTTTTAACCTAAAAACCCGGTGCGCGTAAAAGTTACCAGGTTTTTCTGTCTCCACAGTGCGGATTAAAAACCGGGTTTCTCAAAGAAACCGGGTTTTTGGGAGTCTCTATAATTAATAAATAAGGCATAATAGACCACAAGGGGAAAATAACCGGGGTCATCTACCCCCAATCCCCCTGCATCTACATTGTCAGGGTGTTGTGAATGTTGATTAAATCTCTCAATCAATCCCTTTCTCAATTCTCCGCTAAAATCCCCTTAAAAACGCTGTTAGTTGTCCCTTTTGTTTTGCAAATTGTGGGCGCTGTGGGATTAGTCGGATGGTTGTCTTTTAAAAATGGTCAAGAAGCTGTTAATAAATTAGCCATTGAGTTACAAGAACAGGCTAATTCTCGTTTACAACAATTCCTCAATCATTATTTGACGATTCCCCAACAAATTAATCAAATTAATCAAGATGCGATTCTGTTGAAATTAGTAAACTTAGAGGATTTATCAACACTGGGTTTATATTTTGCCAAACAAGTTGAAGTGTTTGATGTCAGTTATATTAACTTTGGTGGACGGGAAATAAATCAATTTGTAGGTGTTAAAAATCAAGATAATAATTCGCCTCTGATTAAAGTGTTTGCGCGTCGAAGTTCCAACGGAGATTTATACTGGAATTCTTACACCCGAGACGAACAAGGAAATCGACAAAATATTAGAACTTTTAGAGAAAATTTAGACCACAGAAATGAAGCCTGGTATACTAATGCTGTCGCCGCAGGTAAGCCTGTTTGGAGTCAAATTTATCAGTGGGAAGATGAACCTATCTTATCAATTTCTTCCAGTTATCCTATCTATAATCCCAACAATCAATTAATTGGAGCAATTGGAGTTGATTTGAATCTCTCAGCCATTGGTCAATATTTGAATCAAATTAATCTGAGTGATGCTACGACTATTTTTATTATAGAACGAGATGGAATGTTAGTGGCGAATTCCGGTGAAACTCAACCCTTTATTCAAAACCAGCAAAAAGTTAAACGGATTTTAGCCGTAGACAGTCAGAATCAAAAAATTAGTCAAATCACTCAAAAATTACTGCAAAATTTTGAAAACTTTAATCAAATCCAAACGCCTCAACAATTTTACTTGAATTTAGATTATGATCGAGAATTTATTCAGATTACCCCCTGGAAAACTCAAGCAGGATTAGATTGGTTAGTCGTCGTTTCGATTCCTGAATCTGATTTTATGGAACAAATTAACGCCAATACTCGCACGACTATTATCCTGTGTTTAATCACATTAATAATAGCCACAATCTTAGCCTTTTTAACGGCTCGTTGGATTATTCAACCGATTTTAAAACTCAAAAATTCAGCCCTGGCTTTTTCTGAAGGAAAATTTGATCAAACTGTTGATATCAATCGTTCCGATGAATTGGGAGTTTTAGCCCAAACATTTAACTACATGGCGCAACAATTACAAGCGTCTTTTGCGACACTTGAAACTCAAAATATTGAACTCAAACGACTCAACCAACTCAAAGACGAATTTCTCGCCAATACTTCCCATGAACTGCGAACCCCTTTACATGGTATTATTGGATTATCTGACTCTTTAATTGATGGCGCAACCGGAAAATTACCTCCCAAAACTACAAAAAATTTAACCATGATTTCTAATTCCGGACGCCGACTCTTAACGCTAGTCAATGATGTTTTAGACTTTTCTAAACTGAAACATAATAAAATTGAACTACAGCTAAAATCTGTGGGATTATGGGAAGTTGTTGATATGGTTTTGGTTCTCTCTCAATCTCTGATTGGAGAAAAAAACATCAAGCTGATTAATTCAATTCCCAATGACTTACCCGGGGTTGAAGCCGATGAAAACCGTTTACAACAAATTTTATACAACTTAATTGGAAATGCCGTTAAATTTACTGAATCTGGAACCGTAGAAATAACAGCTTGTGAGAAAATCATAGATGAATCTAATCATTATATCGCTGTCACTGTTTCCGATACTGGAATTGGAATTTCTGAAGATAAATTAGAACAAATATTTGAATCTTTTGAACAAGCAGACGGTTCAACCGCGCGTCAATATGGCGGAACGGGTTTAGGTTTAGCCGTGACAAAACAGCTTGTCGAATTACACGGCGGTATCATTCAAGTGAGTTCAAAAGTCGGAGAAGGTTCTCAATTTACCTTTACTTTACCGAAAGCGAAATCACCTGTTAAGCCCACTGAAAATAAAAATGTTCAACCTTCAAAAGTTTCTACAACGGCTTCTCTAGTAGAACCTTCAACCGAACCTGAAAATGTAGCCGAAGTATTAATAGAATATAAGAGTGAATTCAAAATTTTAGTCGTTGATGATGAACCTGTTAATATTCAAGTCATTGCCAATAATCTCTCTCTACAAAACTATGCCATTACTCAAGCCACAAATGGTTTAGAAGCGCTAAGATTAATCGAGCAAGGATTTAAACCTGATCTTGTTTTACTGGATGTAATGATGCCGAGAATGACAGGTTATGAAGTTTGTCATAAACTCCGAGAAAAATACCTCCATAGTGAACTGCCTATTTTAATGTTAACGGCTAAAAATCAAGTGACAGATTTAGTCGATGGTTTAGATTCCGGAGCGAATGATTTTTTAAGTAAACCTTTTTCAAAACAAGAGTTATTAGCACGCATTAAAACCCATCTTCATTTACTCAAAATTAATAATGCTTATGGTCGTTTTGTTCCCCATGATTTCTTGCGTTTTTTAGGACATGAAAGTATAATTGATGTTAAATTAGGAGACCATGTTCAAAAAGAAATGACGGTGATGTTTTCTGATATTCGTTCGTTTACCACGCTTTCAGAGGAAATGTCACCCCAAGAAACTTTTGATTTTATCAATCGTTATCTTAACCAAGTTAGTCCGATAATTCGTAAACATAATGGTTTTATTGATAAATATATTGGGGATGGAATTATGGCATTATTTCCCCAGTCGGCTGAAGATGCGGTAAAATGTGCAGTAGCCATGCAAAAAAAAGTCAGTTTGTACAATCAAGAACTGCGACAACAGGGAAAAGTTCCGATTAATATTGGCATTGGTTTACATACCGGAACCTTGATGCTGGGAACCATTGGGGAACGGGAACGGATGGAAAGTACCGTGATAGCAGATGCCGTGAATTTAGCCTCTCGTTTGGAAGGATTAACCAAACTCTATGGTGCAGGAATTATTATTAGTGAAAAAACGTTATCTCGTTTGAGTGATTTTCAAAATTATGGTTATCGGTTTTTAGATCGGGTTAAAGTCAAAGGGAAGAATATCGCCGCAGGTGTGTTTGAAATTTATGATGGTGATTTGGACTCTCTGCCACGCTTAAAAACCCAAACCAAGTCAGATTTTGAAGAAGGGGTCTTCTTGTATCATCGCCAAGAATTTGAGCAAGCTGAAGCGATTTTACAACAAGTTATAATAATTAACCCAGAAGACAAAGCCGCATTATTATATTTACAACGTTGTCAGCAATCTAAATTTTAATATATGGACCTCACCGCTCAACGAAACTTACTCAAACCTACTCAAAGGCTGAAAGTCCAGTCATTCGTAGTGGTTCAAGCACTACAGGGTTAAACGGCAAACCCTTTATTCCTTGGTCTAAGACATCAGGAATTACTTTTCTCATGATATTAAATGACCCATTCACATCGGCATTTAATAACCTACCCTGAGCTGTTTTATACAATCCTCTCGCTATTCTATGGCCCTGAAACATGGTTTTTTTATCTCCATAAGCAGGCAGAGAATCGCCATCTAACGCACTAGATTGAGATGTATAAGATTCTTCTGTTATCACTACTTTTATTCCTTTTAATTGGGCTTTATACGTCAACATTTCGATTAACCGATAATGGGGAATATTCAGAAATTGTTGATTATTCCTTTTCCCTAAGTTAATTGATTGTTTCCAGGCTGCATTATGCCCAATGACTAAAATTCCAATTTGATACTGTTGACACCAATCTATGACTCTTCTGCTGGCTGTATGCAGATAATTTTCTACTCTACAGTTGCGTTTATGAGTGAGCTTTTTTAATCTTTGAGATTGGTTTTGATTCTCTTTGATTTTTAGCTGGGATTGTAAACAGGAACGTTGTTTATTGTAAAAGGTGTTAATCGCTTTTAAGGGTCTGCCTTTAATCAAAAGAGGTCGGACACCTGTTTGATTGGTAGTTACAGCCATTAAGTTATTAACGCCTAAGTCTATACCTGCTATTTCTTGATGATGGGTTGTTTCCTCTGCTTTTTCATAAACGATTTCGATGACATAACAACTGCTTTTCGGCACAATCCTCGCCTCGATTATTTCCTTTTGTGATGTCGGAATTTTTATTTCACTCATCGAGAGGTGACAAATTCCTGTTTTTAACGCTTTTTTCGAGATGGCTGAGTGAGGATAAGGGAGAATATTGCGCCCCTTGGTTTTATGTTTATACCCCGGAATTTTGGGTTGACCTAAGAAGTTTTCGGGATGTTTCTGCCGGACTTTTACAGCTTGAAAATAACTGGTCCAGGCTGAATCTAATCGGCGGATGATTTGCTTACTCACTTTTGTGGGTAAGGCTTTGTAGTCCGGGGTTTGTGAGAGCCGGTGGTAAAGTTGATTAAAGTTTAATTTTTGGTGGTGTTGAAAGAAGTGTTGACGATAATGATAATTAGCTAGATTAAACAAATTTTTCGACAAAAAAGCCTTCTGGTCAATTTCTGACCAGAGAGGATGGTTTTTGGCGATGAAATGACGTTCAACTAGCTTCATGTTGGGATTATACTGTCAACAGGGCGCTCACGAAAAACTCCCTCGCCCAAACTGATCATGATTGGCATTTAGCTATCAAAATGACTAAGATTGAGCAGAATTAGTGATATTTTTGGCAACTGGATTTACCCCCAAAAACCCGGTTTCTTTGAGAAACCGGGTTTTTATGGATTACCAACGGGGTTGACTCGAAACGCGCTGTGATTGTTGGTTGTACATCGCTAATAGAACCTGACCCGGGTCAACCCAACGACCGCCATATTTTAACCCCCAGTGTAAATGGGGGCCTGTCGTGCGTCCAGTCATACCCACTCGGGCAATTCTTGTCCCCGCAGGGACAACTTGACCTTCCCAGAGTTGAATACCACCGTCATTATCAATAAAGTAGCGACCTTGAGCGTTTTTCTCCACCCGTCCTTGAACATGACAATAGATGTGCGTCCACTGTCCCGAATCAATTGCAATCCCAGTGCCACAACGGCCATCTTCCCAGACTTCCACAACGGTTCCTGTCCACCAATTGCGAATATAACTTCCCATCGGGGCTGCTAAATCTAAACCGTAGTGAAACCCACTTGAACGATACCCAAAACCGGATGTATACTCCTGAAAATTTTCGACTGGGAAAGAGGCCCCTGACCAATCCAGTCCAGTCGCCACTTGATTTGTGCCATATTCTCTCGCACTAACCAGCTTTTGCCATCCAAACGGCGCCAGACTTAAGCTGATTAACCCGGCTAATAGCAACATCCGTTTTGGACGAATCCATTTTTGGCTAGGCTTTGGTGTTGACTGTCCCATTGATCTGTTTGACTCCTCTTTACAGTGATCAGTTATCAGTCACCAGTGAACAGTAATCACTGTAGACAGTGAATAGAGAATATTGATAACTGATAACCGATAACTGATCACTGAAAAAACTGCTCACTGTTCACTGGTGAGATGCCTGCTTGCCACCCCAGTTTTAATTCGATGACAATCAGCAACCAACCGGATTGAATTGCAGCAGACACATGAGCCAGTATTCTACTCTATGTTGGCTCCATAGAGAATAGCTCGGTTGAATTTCTGTAACGTTTTGTCTATGATCAAGTCTAATTTGCGCCGTTACCCTGTATAAGTCAAGGATTAATCACAAATTCCTCATTTAGAAATTCACCATAAAATCACCCATGCTATTTGATATCTTCCCTTTTCGGTTTAACCTTGATGCAACAACAATTGCAGCAGCAGCTTTGTGGTCACTCGCTCTCTACTGGGGATTTTCTCCCCTCAGTGAATGGGTGATCGAACAACTTAACCGTTGGTTTAACTTTGCTGAACAAGGACTCTACACTTCAAAAAAAGAGTTTGAACGGACTCGCGCTGCCCGAGAATCTCAAAACGCTTTTTATGCTTCCTTGTTTAGCATTGTGCCGTTTTTAATCGTCGGTAGCCTATGTAATTGGGCTGTAGAAGCCGGATTAGATAGCAGTTGGGCGATCGCAATGGGAATGATTGCTTGTATTAGTGGCGGTGTCTATGAACTCGGACGCCGAGACTCCCAACAACGAGGCTAAAAAGCTTACAGGGAAAAGGTTACAGGTTACAGGAAATAGTTTTGTAGGGGCGGGTTCCACACAAATCTATGTCTCCAATCAATAACCTATATAAACCCGCCCAACCCCCTCACATCTCACCAGTGTCGGGGCGGGTTGATCAATGTTGTTTTTGGGTGTCAGTCAACCTCTGTGAACC
>NZ_LATL02000129.1 GCF_000972705.2 Limnoraphis robusta CS-951
AAGATGCTAAATAAAGCAAATAGAGTTGAGCAATTGAATAGCTTTAGCTGTTTCATCTTAATAGATTAGCCCTTTGAGCGATGCCTACACTATACCTCAAAAAAAATTGAAATCAGGATTTTTGATCGCTTCTAATCAAAAAATTTAGGGGTTTTGAGTGTTTGAGTTTTCAATTTGAACGTTGGGTACAAACAAAACGCGATCAATGGGAACAATTAAACCATTTTGAGTCAGGATGAATTCACCTGATTTTGCGGTTGCTTCATTAAGCTGAACTTCTGCCAGAGTTGAATTGACTTGAATACGCACTACATTTCCACTCAGCGTTTTAATTTCCCCTTCCGTGATATCAGTAGTTTGAATTTGCCCAATGACAAAATGATTTTTGATAAATTCGATCAAAAGATTGCGATTTTTAGGTAAAATTAAGCGATCATATAATCCGGCTGTTAGACGATCAAATGCTTCTTCTGTGGGTGCAAATATTACAAAAAATCCTGATTGTTCCAGATCTGAACTGAGATCAGAAAGTTCTAAAATGGATATAAGGGTCTGAAATTTGTTATCGTTTTCAAGTGTTTTAACGATATCACTCGGACTCGAACGACGAGCCGTTCCCCTGACAACGGTGGGTGCAAAGGGGTTCTCATTAGAACTTTCAGTTACATTGTTCTTTAGAGTAGGAATTGTGTTAGGATTGGGCAAGTTTTCAGGCAAATCAGTGTCGAGTAAACCGCGATTCGTTTCTGAAGGTGTATCAGAATCTGATGGAGTTTTTTCGGAGTATGACTGTGCTAAAATCTCAGCCGTTATTCCTACATTCACACTTAAAATTACTATCCATGCTGCTAATAGTTTTATTGTTTTTTTTAGCATAAAATTCATCATTATCTTTTGAACAAGTGTTTAAAAATATACCCCTAATAGAGACTTGAGCTATGAGCTTTTTGAAACCTTATTATTGGATTTTGGCAGTGCTAACCTTGGTATTGGTTTGTACAACGAATGCCAGAGCAGTATTTCCTGGCTCTCCTATTCTATCGAAAGTTGAACCTATTGCCCAGATAGAAACCCAAGAAGATCCAAAAACACGAGCGATGGAACTTTACAAAGAAGGCACGCAACTGTTAAACTCCGGTCAATTTAAAGCGGCTTTGGAGACCTTTGAACAAGTTTTAATCACAGTCAGAAGCATCAATGCTCGTTTGGGAGAAGCGGGAACGCTCAACCAAATTGCTTTAGTTTATTACCATTTAGGGGAGTATGAAAAAGCTCTGACTTCCTATGAAGAAGCGTTAAACATTTACACTCAAGAAAAAAACCTGCAAGAACAAGGGACTATTTTCACCAATATGGGTGTGCTTTATGGTGAGCTTGGACAGTATCAAAAAGCATTAGAGTCTCATCAACAAGCGCTCGCCCTCGCTCAAAAAGTTGACGATACAAAAAAGCAGGGTGAAATTCTCAATAATATGGGTACAATTTATCAAAAATTGAATCAAAATAAAGAAGCTTTACAATTCTACCTGCAAGCATTAGAAATTCTGCGTAAAGATGGAGATCCGGGTTGGCAAGCAACTATTCTAAATAATACGGGCTTAATCTATGCCGAATTAGAGCAGTATCAAGAAGCGATTGATTCTTATACAAAAGCCCTAACTTTAGCCGAAAAAGATGGCGATCACATTACCAAAGGTCGAATTTTAAATAATCTCGGTTTAGTGCGGAGTAAACTCGGAGATTGGCAAGGGGCGTTACAGTCTTTAGAAAAGGCGTTAATCATTCGTAAAAAATTGATTGATTTACCGGGAGAACGAACCACTCATAATGATATTGGTAGCGTTTATCGGGATTTAGGTGAGTATGAAATCGCCCTCAAACATTATGAACAAGCCTTAGAAATTTCCAGGAAAATTCATGCTCGTCCCCAAGAAGGTGAAACCCTTAGTAATATTGGTTTAACTTTGCTAAAATCCGGTCAAGAAGCCCCAGCAAGCCAAAAGTTATTTGAAGCTGTAACCATTTGGGAATCTCTTCATCCCGGACTTAATGATGAAAATAAAGTCTCTTTAATGGATAGTCAAGCCGATACCTATCGTTGGTTACAGCGAGCCTTAATTGCTCAAAATCAAATTGAAGCCGCTTTAGAAGTCTCAGAACGAGGTCGAGCGAGAGCATTTGCTCAGTTATTAGCCTCGCGATTTAATGAGTCTGATTTATCACCGCCTCCCTTGACATTTAAACAAATTCAAGAAATTGCTCGACAACAAAAATCTACCCTGGTTGAATATTCAATTGTGATTGAGGATGAACTACTTTATATCTGGGTCATTCAACCCAATGGTAAAGTTGAATTTCGGACGGTTGATATTAGTTCGTTGCGAAGTTTTTTACCTCTAGTTGGAAGTGATCGAGACCTGGCGATGAATCGGGGGAATAAGGGTGCAGAAAAAGAGGAAATGAGCATTAATAATATTCGTCAAACTTATCCACTCATTGAAAATGAACCTCTAGAAAATCCCGAAAAAGTTCCTAATCCCGTCCGTCGTCGAGATCCGTTTCTCTCACGCAGATATCGATTTTTGATTGAACCGATAGCGGATTTACTGCCAACTAATCCCGAAACTCATGTGATTTTTATTCCTCATCAAAAGTTCTTTTTGGTTCCGTTTGCAGCCTTGCAGGATGAAGAAGGAAAGTATTTAATTGAAAAGCACACCATTTTAATTTCACCTTCAATTCAAGTGTTAGATATCACGGCTAAACATCAAAATACTTTGTCTCAAAAAGAGCCGTTAAACACCTTAATTGTTGGCAATCCCACCATGCCGAGTATTGCCTATCGACTCGGTGAAGAATCCAAGCCTTTAAGTTCTCTCCCCGGAACCGAACGGGAAGCTTTAACGATTGCTAAACTGTTAAAAACAGAAGCATTAATCGGAGATTTAGCCACCGAAAAAACCGTTGTCAAAAACATGATCCAAGCGAATAATATTCACTTAGCCACTCATGGTTTAGTGAATGAATTAAAACATTTAGGGTTAGAAATTCCGGGAGCTTTAGCCCTAACACCGAGTTTAGAAGAGGATGGTTTACTCACGGCTCATGAAATTTTAGACTTAAAATTAAAAGCAGAATTAGTGGTTTTAAGTGCTTGTAATACAGGTTTGGGTAAAATCACTGAAGATGGAGTTATTGGACTCTCACGTTCCTTTATTTCGGCAGGTGTTCCCAGTGTAATTGTGTCTTTGTGGTATATTCCTGATCATCCCTCGGCGGATTTAATGATAGAATTTTATCAGCAGATGCAAACAATTTCTGATAAAGCTTTAGCATTGCGTAAAGCGATGATTAAAACCATAGAAAAACATCCCAGACCTCTGGAATGGGCGGGATTTATTCTCATCGGACAATCTGGATTTTAAATTGAGGGTTTTCTACTCAAAAACAACGGTTCTTTTATTATAAACTAACACTCGATTTTGTAAGTGCAATCTAACGGCTCTTGCTAATACAAGCCGTTCTAAATCTTTGCCTTTCCGAATCAAATCAGCAACCGCATCTCGATGACTGACTCGCACCACATCCTGTTCAATAATCGGCCCTTCATCTAAATCTTCGGTGACATAATGGGCGGTTGCCCCAATAATTTTAACGCCTCTGGTGTAAGCCCGTTGATAGGGATTTGCACCGGGAAATGCAGGTAAAAACGAGTGATGAATGTTAATAATATTCGGAAATTGAGCCACAAAATATGAACTCAAAATCTGCATATATTTCGCCAAAACTACTAAATCAATTTGATATTGCTTTAAAATCTCTAACTGTTGGGTTTCTTGTTCTTTTTTATTGTCTTTGGTGATGGGAATATGATAAAATTCTATACCAAATTGTTCGGCAATGGGTTTTAAATCTTTATGATTGCTAATCATCACCGGAATTTCTACCGCCATTTCTTTGGCTTGCCATCGCCATAATAAATCTAATAAACAATGATCTTGCTTTGTTACCCAAATCGCAATTCGAGGAATTTTATCAGAAAAATGTACTTGCCAATTTGCATTTAAGGGTTTAGCGATCGCCCCAAATGCTGGGTTAATTACTTCTCGCGGTAAGTTAAATCCTTCTAATTGCCATTCTATACGAGTCAAAAAGACTCCTGAAGCAAAATCGGTATGCTGATCCGCATGAATAATATTTCCGCCATTAGAGTAAATAAAATTCGCAATTTTTGCAACCAGTCCCCGTTGATCTGGGCAAGATAATAATATTGTTGCTGTAGGTGAACTCATGTCAATCTGCCATAATAGAGATGATTCTAAATTATCTATGATTTTTCCGAATGAATCAATAGGGAAAAGGAACATAATAGAATATCACCGAATTAAACCGCAATAAATTAACACCAAACGACTGCTATTTCGTCTATTGTAGGGGCGCAAAGCTAGCGGCAAAAATCTAACTTTAGCAAGACTTTAACTGACTTAACAAAATAACAATCTCATCAATCGCTTGTCTTAATTCTGAAGCTGATTGATTTGAATGATTCACCAAAATACTAAACACCAAGGGTTGATAATTGGGCGGATAAAGATATCCTGCTAACCCAGAAACTCCGGTTAACGTTCCCGTTTTTGCATAAACAATTCCGGCGGCGCTTGTTCCTCGAAAACGCCCTTTTAACGTTCCCGTTTCTGCTGCGATTGGAAGCGACTTTTTGTAAATCTCAAATAGCGGTGAATTGGCCATCCCAATTAACGTTTGAGTTAACGCTTCTGGACTGATTAAATTATGTCGAGATAAACCGGAACCATCAACTAGACGATAACTTTCGGGTTCAACCCCTAATTTTTTTAAGATGTCTTGAATCGCAGTTAACCCCGTTTCCACTGCATCTAAACTCGGCTTCTGTACACCCAAAGTTCGCAGTAAAGCTTCCGCAAAGATATTATTACTTTCTAGATTGACGGTTTGAATTAATTCAGCAATCGGCGGAGATTCAACAATTGCTAATTCCTCGGAGGAATGTTGACTGTTAGAAACAATCGCTGTTTTTAACACCCGAATTCCTTTACTTTCGAGAATCTGTCTAAATTCTTGGAGAAAATTCTCCGTCGGTTCAACGACTGCTGCATAAACAGGTTCCGGTTCAGAACCCGCTCTTAATTGTCCAGAAATATAAAGAATCGGTTGCGTTAAATCTCGCCCAATTTCTACAAATTCGCGTTCAGTTTCTCCAACGGTAATGGTATTATTTTTGATTTGCCATCCTTGGGCTTGTTGAGGACGAACCCAAGTCACTTTTAACGGTTGATTAACAGCTTGTGGTGATAAAATTAAATCAATCGAATTTTGATGTAAAATCAAACTATTAACAGGCGCACCATGTCCCGCTTGAATGTCTTCCCATTCCCAACTCGGATGGACTGCAAACCCTGGAAAATACCCCGGATCGGCAATCAATTGATTAACCAGATTAATCCCTTTATTTTGAAGCTGTTGGGCTAAATCTTCTAATTGAGTTGCTGTTAAACTCGGATCACCCCGTCCAACAATATAAAGATTTCCTTGTTGATCTCCATAAATTGAAGTTAGAATGCGATAATTAGGCGTAAGTTGAGATAAAGCAGCAGCCGTTGTCATCAGCTTAACGGTAGAAGCAGGGATAAAATAATGTTCAGCATCTCGACTATAAATTGCTTCACCCTTCGACAAAGTTTTGAGCAAAATTCCCCACCGAAAACGTTTAAACTGGGAACGATTGACAATTCCATTAAGTTGAGAATTGAGTTGATGTTCACAGATTAATACTGAGGACTGCGGTTCAGGGTTTGAGGACTGGCTGATGGCGCTAGAAGAAAACCCCAAGAGAAAAAATAGGCTAATTAAAATTGATTGCACCCGAAAGTTGAACAATCTCCCTCGAATGACTGATTTTAACGAAGAATGAAAGCTTGAGGTTGGCACTTTTAAAAATATAGGTAAAATATACAATGAATTCTCAATCAAGACCGTCTCGCTGATTTCAATTGCTGTTAACGGATAACTGTAAAATATGACACGTAAAACAACACGACGCAAGTTTATCATCAGCAGTGTTGCTGTTGCAGGCGGCATTGTCGGGAGTACAGCATTGCACGGGCGGCAGTCACCCAGCGCCGCTCGCTCTCCAATCGCAGTCCCCAACACAGCAACCATGCCGGAACGGGTACTCGGCAAAACAGGCGTGACATTGCCCATTTTTGGCTTAGGAGGCGCCGGACAAACGCCCATCTCAAAAGCCGGACAGGAAGCCGAAGCGATCGCTCAAATTGAAGCCGCATTAAAGTTAGGAATTCGCTATTTTGATACGGCAGCCAGCTACGGGCCAAGCGAAGATAATATGGGGAAAGTTTTACCCCCTTATCGTTCCAAAATATTTCTCGCCACGAAAACCGCTAAACGCGATCGCGATGGCGCTTGGCAAGAATTAGAGCGATCGCTAAAACGTCTCAATACAGATTACCTCGATTCGTGGCAATTGCATCATGTTTCTTTCCCGGAAACCTTAGATGAAATTTTCAGTAAAAATGGGGCGATTAAAGCCATCGAAGAAGCAAAAGAACAGGGAATTATCAAATATTCAGGGATTACCGGACATCACGAACCCGATGTCATTGCCGAAGGTTTGCGTCGTTATCCATTTGATACCACGTTAATCTCAATTAATGCAGCCGATATTCATCATCCTCGGCCTTTTTCTAAAACCGTTTTACCTGTCGCTCAAGAAAAAAATGTCGGCGTTATTGCTATGAAAATTCCGGCTTATGGCAAATTAATTCGCAGTGGCGTATTAGAAGGAATGCACCAAGCGATGGGATATGTATTATCTCTGTCTGGTGTTCATGGCTGTATTATTGCAGCAGAAACCGTCGAACAATTAGAATCTAATTTTAAAGTTGCTCAAGCTTTTAAACAACTCAGTTCTGACGAAATGGCAGCCATTGAAAAACGTACCGCAGTTGCTTGGCAGGAAAATACATTTTTCCGGGCTTGGACGTAATAAGACATTCCCTCTCGTCTAACCCTCCTTTTCAAGGGGGGCAGGGGGGATGGGAGAGGGGTTAGAAAAACCACGAAGACACTAAGACACTCAGAGGAAA
>NZ_LATL02000130.1 GCF_000972705.2 Limnoraphis robusta CS-951
ACTGGCTGACCAACTCATGTATGAACATAAACAGAATAAATATAGCAGTATAGCAGAAGTCAGGAGACAGTAGACAGGAGACAGAATTGAAACCTTTATCATATCATGTCCGGATAATTAGTGATCAAAAACTTTCTCATAATCCTCCTCTTTCTTCTTCTTGATTTCCTCCTGTCTCCTGTCTACTGTCTCCTGACTTCTGCTATACTGCTATATTTATTCTGTTTATGTTCATACATGAGTTGGTCAGCCAGTGCTAATCCTTGTTCGAGTGAAAAGTCATTATCATTAAAATTACAAGTCTGTATTCCCATACTCATTGAAAGTTTATAAGCTTGATTTTGCTTTTGATTTAACTCATCAATATTTGCTTTTAGCCGGACATAAAAGTTAGATATACTGCCATCTACACCGGATATAAATAAAGCAAATTCATCGCCTCCTAGTCTAGCAATAATATCCGCATCTCGAAAGGTTTGTTTTAAGATTTTGGCGGCATCAACAATGACTTTATCTCCGATTTCATGCCCTAGTGTATCATTAATTTTCTTCAATCCATCTAAATCAGCAAATACAATACAGCATGAAACTTGAGTGCGTCGAGCGATTTTGATTTGTTGTTCAGCTAAGACAAAAAAGCCTCGTCGGTTATAAAGTCCGGTTAATTCATCCGTCAGAGATAACTGTCTGACTTCTGCTTCTGCTTTTAAACGCTCTTGAATTTCCTGTTTTAAACGTTGATTTTGTTCGATGAGTTTTTGCTGCTGTTGTTGGATGAGTAATTGATTTTTTACTCGCATCAACACTTCTTGTTCTTGAAACGGTTTAGTAATATAATCAACACCTCCTAATTCAAAGGCTTGCATTTTATTTTCAAGTCTTTCTAAGGCACTAATAAAAATCACCGGAATCTGAGCCGTTTCTTCTGAAGCTTTTAACTGTTTGCAGACTTCATAGCCATTCATTTCCGGCATATTAATATCGAGTAAAATCAAATTAGGAGGATCACGATTAACTCCTTGGAGTGCCATTCTTCCATTGAGAGATTTACGAACAATATAGCCCTGTGACTCTAGAATTTTGGCTAACAATCGCAAATTATCGGGGGTATCATCTACGATGAGAATATTCGTTTCTGTCGGAGATCTAAGTAAAATCGTCATCTTTTTCAAAGTTAGAGTAGTAATCGTTTTTGGTTTAAGATTATTAATAAATTACTGTGTTTAAATTCTCTTATTCTCGGCTTTGAATGAGATTAACAATTCGCTCAAATTGATATTGGTTTGCAAGTTCTGTTAGACGAGTTCCCAGTTGAGCGAATTCAGGAGAAAGTTCATCAACTAATTCAGCGATCGCCATATCATTTCCACAAATAGCCGCATCTTCTAATTTCATCAACCAAGCTTGAGGTAATGAGGCCAAAAGCTGAGGATCAAAATGAGGTTTTGGCTTGCGAGTGTCTGGTTTCCCGTTCCAAGAATGCTCTTGGGATGACTCTTTCCCGAATGCTGAGAACACAGTTTCCTGTTGTTGATAAAGATACTCTAAACCCAAATATTCCGCCATTTTCAGAAATAAAGTCTGTTCACGGAAAGGTTTACTGATATAATCATTACAACCAGCAGCCAGGGCAAGAGCGCGATCGCTTTGGGAAGCCTGGGCGGTGAGGGCGATAATAATACTGGTTTTTCCCTGTTCGATTGCCCGAATTTGCTTTGTAGCTTCGTAGCCATCTAATATGGGCATCCGAATATCCATCCAAGTCAGATCGGGAAGCCATTCTTTCCAAAGCTGTACTGCTTCTTGACCGTTACTAGCTTCGCGTACTTCTAATCCCAAGTTTGACAGTAATCTGACCATGAGTAAACGATTTTCAGCCCGATCATCCACGACTAAAATGCGGCGATGAGGTTGCCCAGGAGCTAACCCGATCACCAGGCGATCGCTCTGTTCAGGGGTGAGATCGACTCCATCAGTTACGCGAACGGGCAGGGTAAACGAAAATGTACTTCCCTGTTCTATTTTACTCTTGACGGTGATTTCTCCGCCCATCAGTTCTAACAATTTGCGGCTAATGGTTAATCCTAAGCCTGTTCCACTAACAAAACGTTTTCCGGCTTGGGCTTGTACAAAGGCATCAAAAATCGTATTTAATTCTTCTGGAGCAATACCAACTCCGGTATCTTCGACTTCAAACATCAGGGTGTTAGGCTGTTGAAATTCCTGAGTTTGAACTCGTAGTGTTACATTGCCTTTTTTTGTAAATTTAATGGCATTACTGAGAAGATTGAGCAGAACTTGACGAAGTTTTTGAGCATCTGCCACAATAAATTGAGGAACTTCGGGTGCAATTTCAAAACAAAGGTCAAGCCCTTTAGAACTGGCGCGTTCAGCTAACATATTTCGTAGCGAATGCAGCAAGGCAATTAAATCAAAACCCGTTTCTTCTAAGGTGCAATGTCCGGCTTCTATTTTAGAGAGATCTAAGACATCATTAATCAAACTCAAGAGATGATCGCCACTGCGCTGAATAGTTTGTAGATCTTCTTGTTGAGTGGAAGTCAGGGAAGGATCACGAGCCATCACCTGAGTAAACCCGAGAATCACATTTAGGGGAGTCCGCAGTTCGTGACTCATATTGGCGAGGAAGATACTTTTTGCTAAGTTCGCGGCTTCTGCGGCTTCCATTGCTTGTCGGAGTGCAAGTTCTGTTTGTTTGCGATCGCTAATATCTTTGTGGGTTCCAATCATCCGTAACGGCTTACCTTGGGGAGCACGGAGGACAACTTTACCATAGTTAGCGACCCATTTCCACTCCCCAGACTTGCAGCGCACCCGATAGTCAAAGTTATAGTTGACGGAGGGATCTTGCAAGTGAGCATTTAGACATTCAAAGACCCTGGATTTATCATCGGGGTGAATCATATTTTCCCAAACCATTGTATTCATAATTAACTCTTCAGGCGGATAGCCTAGCATCTCCTGATAGTAGGAATTGAGGTAAACTTTGCCTGTACTGAGATCCCAATCCCAGAGTCCATCTCCAGAGGCTTCGAGTGCGAGTTGCAAGCGTTCTTCGCTCAGTTGTAAAGCAATTTCAGCTTGATGTTGTTGGGTGATATCAATGGCAACTCCTCCAATTAATAAATCTCCAGATAAGTCAGGAATTGGAAATTTATAGACCAAAAAATGACCCAGACTTTTATCTAGACGGGGCGCAATTTCAATAACTTTGAGGACTTGGAGAGTTTTAGCGACGGTCTGAATATTATTAAAATAGTCTTGAGCGATAGAAGTGGGGTAAAGTTCAAAAATAGATTTGCCAATCAGATTATCAGTCGGTAAGTCGAAGGAGCGAAGATAAGTTTGACTAACATAGACGACCAAACCATTGGCATCTGTGATCCAAGCAGCAGCCGGACTATGATTCATAAAAGTCTGAAAGCGAGCTTCACTCTCTCGCAGGGCGTTTTCGATCAGTTGTCGGGTGCTAATATCTCGCAAAAAGGTGGTAAAAATCACCTCGCCATTGAGATTTAGCTTAGAAATAGAGGCTTCTGCGGGAAACTCTGAGCCATCTTTGCGCCGTCCAAAAATTGCGCCTCGCTCTGCCATTTGTCGCCCATGACTTTCAGTTTGACTATATTGGCTAACGTGCTGATGATGAAGATTGGCAAAGCGTTCTGGCATTAACAGGTTGAGGGGTTTTCCTAATACTTCTTCTGTCGTGTAACCAAAAATTTGTTCAGCCCCTTTATTAAATAGGGTGATTTGCTGCTGGCTATTGATGGAAATAATCGCATCGCTAGCAATGTCTAAAATTCCAGCAAACCGGGCTTGAGAAATTTGCAGGTTAATTTCGGCTTTTTTGCGCTCCGTAATATCTTGACCAATCCCCAAAGAATACCCACTTGATAGCCGCACATTTGCCCAAGATATGTTGATTTGTTGTCCGGTTGCTGTTAGGGTGGTCAGATCTCTCCAGTCTCCGGTTGCGGCTAACATAAATTCTAAAACACTTTGACAATAAACGGGGTCAGGATAACATTTTGCTAAGATATCTTTTTGTTGCCAGCTTTCGAGGGGATATCCTAAAACCCGTTCAACTTCGGGGTTAATAAATTGAATTTTGCCCTCGGGGTTAAACAAGGTAATCATCACCGGGATATTATTAACAATCGTTTGAAACATTTCCTTTTGATATCGCAGCGCTTCCTCTGTTTGTTTGCGTTCGCTGATATCGCGGCAGATGCAGAAGTTCATGATATCACCGTCTAATTCGACTCGGTTCCAGCTAATTTCAACATCATATTCTGAACCATTTTTCCGGCGATGTCTCGTCTCGAATAGAGGAATAATTTCCTCTCGATTCAGCATCAGTTTTAGCTCTTCTTTTGTCCACTGAGCATCCCAATCGGCAACATTTAGAGTTTGAGTTTCTTCTAAGGTGTAGCCAATCATTCGGGCAAAACTAGCGCTAGATTGTACCACATTTCCTTGAGAATTCATCACAACAATACCATCAATTGAGGTATTAAATAGGGTTTGAGTTCGCAGCAGTTCTTGTTCAAAATTAATTTCGGCTTGTTTGCGGTCAGTAATATCCTTCATAAAGCAGTAATGCCCTACAAATTCCTGCTGTTCATCATAGGACGCAATCATCACCAATTGTTTATAGAAAATCGAACCGTCTTTGCGAATTCCTGTGGTTTCAACTTCGACTCGACCTTCTTTTAGCATTTGCTGATAGGCGACAATCAATTTTTCCAACTCGTCAGGATGTACTGTTTTTTGCCAAGCCATCCCGATCATGTCTTCAGGTTCGTAGCCGGCGATGTTCGCATAGTTTTTATTAATATAAAGGTAATATCCTTGAGCATCGAGTTTAGAAATACCTGATAAGGCATTTTCCATCACCTCAGTCATTTCTCGTCGTTCGGCTTCTGCTTGTTTTCGCTCGGTAATATCTTCTGAAAAACACAGTAAATAATCGGGCTGATCCTGCTCATTATAAACGGGAACTTTCACCGTATGCAGCCAACGTCTGCCGCGACTATAACTATCAATTACTTCTTCGGTAATATCTTTAATAGTTCTCTTTTCGATTGCTTCTCTATCTTTTTGGTAAAAAAAGTTTGCCTGTTCTGTTGGGAAAAATTCATAAACGGTTTGACCCAGTGCCTGTTCTGCTGAGATGCCAAATAACTCTTCACTGGTTTTATTCCAAAATTGAATAACCCCAAATTTTTCAGAGTGTACATCCTTGACAAAAACCGCCAGGGGTAAATGATCTAATAAAGCTTGTAAGAAATTGCGAGTGTGTTGAATTTCTTCTTCGGCTTGCTTGCGTTTGGTAATATCAATAAAGCTAATCACCACTTGTTTGAGTTCACCGTTTGCCTCAAATTCGGGGTAAGCGTTGACTAATACCCAAGTCAGGGGAGGACTGCCTTTATTGATTCCTAAGAGATAATTTTTGAGGGGAGTTTGAGTCGATAAAACCCGATGGATAGGGTATTCTTCAGTGGGCATTCGACTTCCATCTTCCCGGATAAAATACCAAGCTGGATCAATGGCAGTTTTTCCGATCATTTGCTCCATCGATAACCCAAGTAATTCACTAGCTTTTGAATTGCAGAGTAAAATCCGGGTATCAGGAGCATGAATGATAAAACCAGCACTTAAATTATTAATCAATTGTCGATATCGAACTTCACTTTCTTTTAGAGCAACTTCTGATTTTTTCCGTTCTGTAATATCCGTATGAGAACCTGTCATCCGAATGACATTCCCGGCATGATCCCACAGTGCTTGACCCCGATCTAGAATCCATTTATAGGAACCATCTTTGCAGCTCACTCTATGTTCTGAGAGGTAAAAAGGGGTTTTTTGAGCAAAATGATCTTGAATAAGTTTCGTTACGTCTGCTAAATCATCAGGATGAACTCGTTTTTCCCATTCATCTAAACTGTTTTGGATTTCCTGATCTTCATAGCCGATCATCTCTTTCCAACGACTGGAAAAGAAGACTTCGTTAGTTTGAACATTCCAATCCCAAATGCCATCGTTATTCCCCCGTAAAGCGAGTTCCCAACGTTCTTGACTTTGACGTAAGGCAACTTCTGCTTGTTTGCGATCGGCAATATTTCGAGCGATTTTTGAGGCACCAATAATATTGCCATTCTCGTCTTTAATCGGAGAAACACTGAGAGAAACATCGATAATCGTTCCATCTTTTTTACGGCGTTTTGTATCGTAGTGTTCAATGCGTTCTCCCTGTAGAATTCTTTTTAAAATCTTCTCTTCTTCCGGTTTATAATCTGCGGAAATCAGTTCTTTTCCCGATTTCCCAATCATCTCCTGTCCAGTATAACCAAAAATTTTCTCTGCTGCTGCATTCCAGCTTGTAATAATATCTTCTAAATTTTTACTAAAAATCGCATCTTCTGAAGATTCAACAATTGCAGCCAGTCGAGCCATCTCTAATTCGGCCTGTTGTCGCTGGTAAATTTCCCATTTTAACTGGCGATTGACTTTTTTCTGTTGTTTAACTTGGTGATGACGAACTTGGGCTAAATGCACGACTAATACAAATAGCCAAATTAAAATAAAACACCCGAAAAAAACGAGACTCGGTAAAAAAGATTTCGTTTTTGAGATGAATTCAAGTGTTGGGAAAACTTCAACTCGCCAATCTGCACCATAAGCCCTGACAAATACTGTTTTCTGATAGGAAGATTCAGTCGGAAGTCCGGGTTGACGATAAATTAATTCCCCTCTCTCATAAATTGCAACTTTATATCCAGATGGCACTCTTAAAACACTATCAAATAAAGTTTGAAACCGAAAGACACCAACAATAAATCCATCAAATTCATCTCCGACAAAGATAGGTACAGTTGCTAGAAATCCTTGACCCCCTTGAGCAAGTGAAATATTGGCAGTTAGAATTACTTGATTGAGATCACGAGCCAACCGTAACGTAATCAGGCGACGCCGCTCCTGACTCAAATCTTGGTTCTGTACGGCTTCATTTCCGACTACTGGAATCACCCAACGAACTTGAAAATTAGAATCAACCCATTCAATAGCCTGATAACCAGAGAAATTATTTATATAGGCGGTAGTATCGGCTTCCCAAAGTTCCCGTGCCGTACCCCCACTGGCTTGCCAACGGTTCGCTATGCGCTGAAGCCCCTGTATCCGAGTTGTGAGTTCTTGATTGAGTTGTAACTGAATGGCATCGGCTTCTTGTTGAATTAACTGATTAATCTGAAGTTCTTCGTTTATGGTGAGTTGTTGCCAGAGAAAAAAAACCGCTACAGAAGCGAATACACCCAGCAACAAAGGCAGCAGTTTTTTAAGAGGTATTTGGCATAAAGTTCTCATGGGGTTGAGTTTAGTCATAGAGCCATAAACAGATTGCTAGATCACTATATCTAAGATATCTCAAATTCATTAGGCTACATTTCGTAACTTAATGATTTGAGATGTTGGTAG
Source organism: Limnoraphis robusta CS-951 (assembly GCF_000972705.2). Next base: position 7,501 of record NZ_LATL02000130.1, read on the forward strand.
AGCATAGAGCGGATCGTCAATCAATGCAGAAACATTAACTACAAAATCGAGCAATAAATATTTATCAAAAGTCAATTGAACAGTTAAGCTAACACGGATGAAGGTTGTTTTTTGAGTTCTATTTTAGTCGCTAAATTCCCCGATAACAATGAACCCCATCTGTTGAGATCATAAACAAACATCGGTTCCCAACAGTGCCGACAAAACCAATAGACTTGTTTATCGTGAATTTGACGAACCATTTCAGTTGAGCAACAGGGGCAGTCTTTCATAAAAACCTCGTTTTTTATTTTAAAAAGATGTAATTTATACTTGTTTAAAATCCGGTCAGTTCCCTTGAACCAACAACAATTTCACTCTAAAACTCAAAAATAAAGATTTGGTAAAAAATACAAAGTTGTTAAAAACTGTTTCAAATCTCAATATTTATTAAAAAAACAGTGATCAGTTATTAGTCTTAGGGGGCGGGTTTATATAGATTGTTGCTGAGAAGACATACATATTAGCCGAACCCGCCCCTACAACACCAGGGCCGTTTCCTGATCCCCCTAAAACTTGATTTGTGGGG